>CAJPTT010000111.1 GCA_905373565.1 uncultured Treponema sp.
ATTATCGCCCGCATTACAGAAATAAGCATCTCCGACGCGCATATTGATGATGCACAGACTGAACGCGGCAAAACGGCCGATAAATCCGTGCGATTCGATAACGTCGTTAATCCGCATAACAATATTGCTCAGATTATAACCATCGCGTTTATAGTTCCAATTCTGAAAATAATTTTGGAACAAAGTCGCCACTTCTACCATAATAAGGGCAGCGGGAACGCCCTTCCCTGCAACATCGCACTTTATAACGGCATAATGGTAGGCATCCAACTTCCTATAATCAAAATAATCACCCGAAACACCGTGGGCGCCTTCGTAATAACCGAAAAATTCGGAATAGATGTCACGGTAGCTGCCCGTTGTCAACTTCCTGCCGGAGGAACTAAGATCCAGCGGGATAAACATCTTTTGTATTTCTTTACCGACCTTTAAATCTTTAGAAAGGGCAGCGGCGGCAGCCAGTCTTTCGGTCATATCGTTAATCGTCATGCCAAGCATTCCGAATTCATCTCTCGATGTAACTTGAACCGACTTACCGGCCAATTTTTCTTTATCGTCGGTGTCGCGGATTAATGCAACGTGCGCCGCCAAAAGACCGAGCGGGCGAACAAAAAACGAGCTGAGAAGCCAAGCTGCAAAAATCCCCGCAGCCAAGACAACCAATGAAATTTCTACAATAAGGCGAAGCAGTCGGGCTTGCTGCTCATTTATTTTTTCCAACAGTCCTTCAACCGAAGTATTAACAAATACGATTCCTTGTACGTTATCATTAGGATGTTCGGCATTATAATAAATAATCGGTTTATAGAATAAATATTCCACCCGGTTTTTTGAAAGATTCTGCATTGAATAATCGGGATACGAGCCGAAAGCTTGATCTGCCAGAGCCGAAAGCCGCGCTTGCAGTTTTGCTTCAAGGTGCCTAATATTTGCCTGAATTTCGGTTTGACGTTTGAGTGCGTCCGGATCCCGCTTCAATTCCAGTTCTTTCATTTCATTCGTGAGCAGTTGAATCGAATCGGTATGTTTCCGAACGATCGCAGTCGCTTCATTATTAATATACGTCAATTTTTGTAAAATTTCGTCAATTCCTTCGGGGCGAAATTGGGACAACCCGGGAATATACCGATGAGTATCAATAACTTTATTAATATCCTGATAGTCCGTTGCTAAAATATAGTGAAGTCCTTCTTGTGTCGACACAGAGCTTCTACCGGTAACAACAACATATTTTGCTTCGGGAAAGGTAACGCGATTTAACATTAAAAGGTCAAAATCCTCTTGCCGAGGATTTAAAAAATGGTTTTGAACCCGCAATTCAAGATTATCAAGCAGTATTTTTGTTTGTAATAAGAGCGTGTTTGAAAGGAGATTTTTATACGGACGAATAATAGCAATTGCAAGTGCAGTCGCCACACTGGAAATAACAACAAGCACAATAATAACCACGAATTTTATGCGGACACTGTTCCATAGATTTACCCTTGGTCTGTATTTTTTTATGTGGTCAAGTGTCTTTCTGCCTGCTTCCATGCTCACTCCTGCTGAACTACTCCGGTATTTCCGTTGGTATCCTCTAAAACTTCAATGGCTATTATTATATAGTAAATAGTAAACAAACGAAAGAGGGTATCTATAAAAAAAGAAGTAAAATTTCAGTAAAAACTTTCACACAAAAGGAAGACACTCGGCGGTTATATCGGTTATAATTGCCCTCTATGAAACGGCTGTTGATTGTTTTATTGTTTGTTACTGCGGTGTCGGTTCATGCGCAGGATTTCCTTTTGGCAGGTACGCAGGACGGATTATATAAGCTTACCTCGGTGTCCGCACAAAAGATTTGGGATACGGCTGCGGTGCGTAAAATTATCAGAAGCGGGAAAACATGGTTTTTCCTTACCGATAACGGCATTGCGCGATCGGATAATGTAACGCAGTTTGAGTATATCAACGACGGCCTTCCGATAAAAGTGATAAAAAAGATAATCGACGGTGAAAAAGCCTTTATTAAAAAGCCTCAGATGTTGAAAGATTTGGAAACCCATCCGTCCCGTCCCGGAATCATTATTACCGCAACAAACAGCGCCGTGTTTTTAAGCGAAGACGGCGGACGGCATTGGCGCAACCTCGGCTGCCACACTCCGGTCAACGGATTAAAAGCCGTCTGCGTGCTCGATTTGCCGGATGCACAAGGGAATCCGCAGCTGACAGTTCTGGCGTCGCATTCCATCTATGGAGCGGCATGGAAGCAGCCGTTCGTTTCCGACAAGTGGCAACTTTTAAGCGAAGGGCTTGTACCCGGGCCGGAAAGCGACGAAGAAATTTCCGATATTGTCGTGTATACCCATCAGCAAAAACAGGAGGTGTATGCCGCGCAAACGTTTACCGGCAAACTGTACCAACTCGATTGGTCGACAAAGCGCTTTAATGCCGTTTCGGACTGGACGGACAGTATTGCAGGTGCACGCTGTATCGACGGACTCAGCCCTGCAACGATGTCCATCGTCGGCACTAAAAACGGCAGTTTGTTTGAAATACCGCTCGTACTGCCGGCGCCTGCTCCCAACCGGCTTAAAGGAATAGAACTCGCCCTTAAACGCATTGCCTCAAAGCCGCTTTCGGCATGGATACCGCAGCGGATGACGCGGCTCGGAAAAGCGGTCAGTCTTTCGGAACTGTGGCTGTTCGATGAGGGAGACAAAACACGGAAAACGGACTATCTCCGCCGTGCTACGGGACGGAAAGGAGTGTATCTGCCGGCGCACCAGGCGAGGACAGCCGCCGGTTTACAACGCTACTTCGACTTGCTTGAACAAAATAAGCTCGATACGCTCGTTATCGATATGAAAGACGATTTCGGTTTTGTCCGCTACGACTCACAGGATGAAGAAATACAGGCAGTGGGGGCGGTGCGTCCCTTTATTGAGCTTGAAGATTTTACCGCAAAAGCGAAAGAACGTAATGTCTACCTTGTTGCCCGCATCGTTGTGTTCAAGGATAAGCAGCTGTATCGATATCGGAAGAACTTATATGCGGTAAAAGACAAAAACGGTAAGCCATGGCAGGGTCATAAAACCGTTAACGAAACGGCAGAGCCGATTGAAGAATATTGGGTAGACCCCTACAACGAAAACGTGTGGAAGTATAATACGACAATTGCCCAAGAACTGATCCGGAGAGGTTTTGATGAAATTCAGTTCGACTATATCCGCTTTCCCACCGACGGGGAAAATCTCTATGCAGCGCGATACCCTGCGCAAGAGCATGGCATGGATAAGGAAAGCGCAATAATGTCCTTTCTTGCCTATGCCCGGGAAAAAATCCGCGCGCCGATTTCAATCGATATTTACGGGGCGAACGGATGGTACCGCACCGGAGCGCGCACGGGGCAAGAGGTTGAAGTGCTTGCCGACTACGTGGATGTGATATGCCCGATGTTTTATCCCAGCCATTTCCGGCAAAGCTTCCTCGCGCAAAAACCGGCAGAGAAACGCCCGTATCGCATTTATCAGCAAGGCTCCTACCGGAATAAGATTATTGCGCACAATAAGGTGATTATCCGGCCGTGGACACAGGCGTTTTACATTCCCGTATCCTACGATAAAAAGTATTATAATGAAGATTATGTGCAGCGGCAGATTATCGGCATCAAGGATTCCATTGATGAAGGCTATGCCTACTGGAATAATTCCGGCCGTTACGCCGACATCCGCCCCGACGGTCTCTCACTACCACAGAAATAACAGCTTTCCTTTTGTGCGAAATTTTGAATAAAATTTCGCACATTTTTTCCAGCAAACGGGTAAACGCATCAGATGAATAAATATAAATCGCAAAATCAGGAGATTGGACAAGCATTTGAACTGCAAAGCGGTTCAATTCTGCTTGGACGGTCTCCTGATTTTGCGGGGATATAAAAAATCTCTGATGCGTTTACCCAGTTTTGCTATAGTTGTTCACCGGAGCGGATTTTTTCTTCAAAGCGTTCCAGCTCTTTACCTTTGAGTCCGCTTTCTTTGCCTTGCAGCAGATTGCGCACGGCTTCCAATTCGGCGCCGGAAAGATGCACACCGGTTAAGATATGCTTTTCAAACGATTTTGTTGCAAACGGCGCCACATTTCGGCAAATCTCCAGCAGCACAAAGGCGTAATCGCGGATTTCCTTTTGAGCATGGCTATCGCAACGGAGCTTTAAGAAGTGAAAGAGGTTGTGTAAATCGATTTGCCAATACATTTCCGTGTATGCTGAAAGGGGTAAATTGATGCGGGCAAGTTCCCGCGCCAATTTTGTATCGATAAGGGCACTGTATTCACGGTAGGCAGTCTCCTGCTGTGCGCGCAGGGCATCCCGTATCTGCGTCCTCACCTCAAACGGCGCCGGTTCGCTCATACGCCCCTGCCGGTTATCCGTACTTTGGAACGCGATATCCTCGGATGCAGGCAGATAACATTCATCCCGCATAATCGAATACCGTCCGGAAATTTCGTTGAGCCGTGCCGTCCGGTGCCGCACCCATTGCCGCGCAACAAAAATCGGCATTTTTATATGGAAGGTCACCACAACCTGCTCAAACGGGGACGTATGCCGATGCCGTAACAGATAATCAATCAGCCCCGCATCTTCGCGAACGCTTTTCGTGCCATCTCCATACGACACCCGCGCCGCTTGTACAATACGCGCATCTCCGCCGAGATAATCAACCAACCGGACATAACCCTTGTCCAACACCTTATATTCTTTATCAAGAATCTCTTCCGCCGTGGGAACAATACAATGAGCCATGAACCTACTATATCAGAATAGCTAAAAAAAGGGAATGAAGCCTTCGTACCCGCAGCAAACGAATCAGGTGTTTTTTAAGGAAGCAGATGCGTTTGTCCAGAGAATTTCCGCTAATGCCTTGACGAGAGATAGAAATTCGCATAAGCTAGTGAAGTGGAGGTCTGTCCGTGTTGAAGCTAAAAGCTCCCTTAATCATTGCCGGTGCGACATGCGTTTTATCTATGCTTATCGGACTGATAAGCGGAGTACGGTTTTTAAGTATTCTTGGGCGGGGGCTTATTGCCGGCATAGGAGCCGGAGGCTTTGTATTGTGTGCGCGGATCATTCTGGAACGCTTTATTCCCGATCTTTTTGTTCCATCGTCGGCGGATCCGTCGGAAGCTATCGATATGACGGATACTTCATCCGGAGCAAATATTAATATTACTCTTGACGACGATTTAACAGCTCCGGCTGCAACCATGGGAGATGCCGAAAGAGCAGGAACATCAAGCCCTGCGGATGCAGTATCCAAATCGCAAAGCGTGGAGACCGTTTCGGACAGTACAAACCAAAGCGATTCGGATAGCGGCAATGGACACGAAGATGTTGAATTTTCAGAGTCTTCACCGCTTTCTTTTGACGGCTCCCCTAAAGATGATGCCGGTTTGTCTGATTTGCCCAATATGGGTTCACTTATAGATGATGATGATTCTAAGGAAAGCGGCGATAACGGTATGCAACCGGACAGCAGCGGCTTTTCAATGAGCGGCATTCAAACCGGCGATACCGACAGTAAAGTAATGGCGCAAGCAATTAGAACCGTTTTAGCAACTGAAGATTAAGAGGGCGGGTATTGATATAGTATGGGAAATATCAGTTTAGATACGAGAGCAGAAGACGAGCTTTGGCTTGAATATAAACATACGCAAGACCCGCGGATCCGTGAGTTTTTTATTATAAAATATGCACCGCTGGTAAAATATGTTGCCGGTAAGGTTGCCGTTGGGATGCCGAATAACGTCGAATTTGACGATTTAGTCGGTTACGGGGTGTTCGGCCTGTTGGATGCTATCGATAAATACGATCCCGAAAAAAATGTAAAGTTCAATACTTATGCAGTTACCCGTATACGCGGCGCTATCTTCGATGAATTGCGTTCGATCGATTGGGTCCCCCGCTCGGTACGTCAACAATCCCGAGAAATTGAAGAGGTAATAGCAGACTTGGAAGCACGGTTAGGGCACGCCGCAACCGATACGGAAATAGCCGAAGCGCTCAATATGAGCGTGGAAGAGTTTCATCAGGTTTTGTTAAAAATTTCAGGCACCAGTATTATTTCTCTTACCGATTTACGGTTTGGAACGGATGATTCCGAACAGACACCTATTGCCGATAGCATAGAAGCTCCAGCCTCGCAATTCATCGAAGATAGCGCCGCGTATACGGGTAACTGCATAAGTATTGATTATGTATTATTATGAAGATATGACATTACGGGAAATCGGGAAGGTATTAGAGGTAACCGAATCACGGGTATCGCAGATACACACCAGTGCGAATCTGAAACTTAAAGCAAAATTAAGCAATATTCGTAAGGGTATCCGGTAGGAGCGTTGCTATGATACATTTTGAACAAATTCGGGAACAAATGAAGGAACAGTACGAAAAAGATTCCTCCCGTTTTTTTGTTGAAGTTACCGGACAAACCCTCGAAGAAGCTATCGACAATGCTGCTGTAGAGCTCGGACTGCGCCGTTCTCTTATCGATTATGAAGTCTTGCAAAAGGGTGCTTCCGGCTTTTTCGTATTAAACCCCAAAGAATGGAAAATCCGTGCCTATGAAGTGCGCAAAATAAATAAATCGACTGCAGAATCGGAAACTGCGGCAGGTATCAACGCTGAAGAACAAGCGCAAGAGAATATCAATCAGGACGGAGCAGCTTATGTATTCTGTGCTCCCGACGGCGTATTCCTCAAAGTTACACCGCCTAACGGTGACGGCAGAAAAGTAGTGCTCGCCGATGTCGTCGAAAAAATACGCGATAGAGGCCTGGCGGTTCCGCCTGACGATATATTAAAACCCATTGTCACAGAATGTACGGCTGAATATGTCAGAATAGGACATTATGAATACTTACCGGGTAACGACGCCTTGATGTCCGTTGAAATCAGCGAAGATGAGATGAAAGCCTATCTCTTCGTTTCACCTCCGATGCCGGGCGGTGCGGATGTATCGGCAGACATGATTATCACTTTCTTATCCAATAACCGTGTCGTTTTCGGTGTTAATGAAAAAAGAGTTAAGCAATTCCAAGACAGTCCCGTGTACCGTGAAAATTATCTGATTGCCGAAGGAACAGCACCGCAAAAAGGCGATGACGCCAAAATACTTTTCAATTTTGAAACCGATACCTCACAATTGAAGCTCAAAGAAGATAAGAGCGGGCAGATTAACTTTAAAGAACTCAATCTTATTCAAAATGTCATCGAAGGGCAGCCGCTCGCACAAAAAGTTCCTGCACAGGAAGGAAAGAGCGGAAAAACCGTTACCGGAAAATACCTGCCTGCAGCAGCCGGTAAAGATATAGC
>CAJPTT010000112.1 GCA_905373565.1 uncultured Treponema sp.
GTACCGGCACCGCGATGGGTAAAAAAGTTATCGCGATGATAACCGATATGTATGAGCCCTTAGGAAATGCAGTCGGTAACTTCTTGGAAATGGAAGAAACCTACAATGTTCTGAAAGGCACAGGGCCGCAGGATGTAACCGACTTAACATTACAGCTTGCAGGCTGGATGCTCGTGCTTGGTCATAAGGCTGCATCAAAAGAAGAAGGTATTCAAAAAGCGCAAGAGGCGCTTCGCAGCGGCAAGGCGCTTGAGCTGTTTTTAGAAAACATTACGCTGCAAGGCGGCAATGCAGAACAGTTTGTTGCCGAATGCGGAAAGCGTCGCAGCCCGCACACCTGCCGCATTAAAGCGGAACAAGACGGCTTTATCGCGGATATCGATGCGTTCAAAATCGGTATTGCCGGAGTCAATCTTGGGGTCGGCCGTAATAAAACCACCGATGCGGTGTGCCCCGATGCCGGTATGATTCTGCATAAGCTCGTAGGTGATGCCGTAAAAAAAGGCGACCTCATCATGGACGTGTACGGTAAGGATGCGGAGTGCCTTCCGGCCGCTTCCGATATGATAAAAACAGCGATACGGTATGCAGCGGAGAAGCCGCAAATGCGTCCGCTGGTATTTAAAGAAATTTCTGCGGCCGACTTATAGCCGCGCAGCCGGTACCATACAGTGAATTGGGAAAAAAAAGATATAGACCCGAGTGTTGTCCGCTCCATGGCGCAGCAATACGGCTGCACTCCGCTTGTTGCATCGATTTTGCTGCGGCGCGGTATTGCCGAAGGGCGCGAGGCGTTTTTTCACCTTGAAAACGATCTGCGCTATGTGCACAATCCCTTTCTTTTTGTAAATATGGAGGATGCCGTTGACCGGATCCTCGATGCGAAGGAAGAAGGGGAGCGGGTGCTTATTTTCGGAGACCGCGATGTGGACGGGATCACCGCCGTTACCGTGCTCTACGAAGCGCTTACCGATTTAGGCATCCCGACGACATGGCGCATCCCCACCGGCGATGAACCGTACGGACTTTCCTGCGAAGCGATTGATGCACATGAAGCCGACGGCGGTACCCTCATCATTACCGTAGACTGCGGTATTTCCAATATTCAAGAAGTCGCCTACGCTGCGGAAAAAGGAATTGATGTTATCGTCATCGATCATCATACCCCGCAGGATACGCTTCCCGATGCCGCAGTCATCATTAACTGTAAGGTGCCGGGGTCAGGCTATCCTAACGAACATCTTTCGGGATGCGCTACGGCGTGGAAGGTGGTTACCGCCCTGCGCTTCGGACTTCTCGATATTTATAAACAGCAAATTTGCCTATTGAATGTCCGCCCCGTCAACGATGCCTTTGCAGTGGAAGCTATCCATACCGTCAATTTAGTTGAAACAGCTCGAATCACCGAAACGATTATCCCCGGTATGGTTCCGTTTTCCGATACGCGGCTCGGCAGATTTTTGCAGGGGCAGCAGATTTTTGTCTGGGATAAAGAACTGCAGCTCAAGCAGCTGGAAAAAGTGTTCGGTAAGTCGGTTGAGTTTTATGTGAGTGATTTTAGACTTGAATGCGCAAAGTTTGCCCCTCAGCTTGCCGAAATGAGCCTTTTGCGGTTAAAGAATTTATCGCGGATTGGCAAGTACAACGATACGCCGATGTCCGAACTCGACGGTTTTTTCAATATCTTTATTACGCTTGTTCAACAAGCGCATAACATGTACGGTGAAAAAGAAAAGTGTGAATTACAGCTTGTCGCGCTTTCGCTGCTTGCAGACTTGATGCAGCTGACCGGAGAAAACCGGATATTGGTAAAGCAAGGCTTAGCAGCCATCAATGCCGCGCCGCGTGCCGGTCTTTCCGAGTTGATGATAAAACAGGGGCTTATCGGTAAGCACATCGGCACCAACGATATTGCGTGGAATATTACGCCTGTTATCAACGCAACCGGACGGATGGGTAAACCGGAAACGGCGATCCGGCTCTTCCTTGAGCAAAACGCAGCGGTACGCAATGAACTTGCAGACGCGGTTATTGCGATGAACGAGGAGCGGAAAGAACTCGGAAAGGCCGGCTGGGCAATAGCCGAACCGATTGCGCGGGAAAGTCTTGCAAAATATCAGGAAAAGCTCACCGTTGTCGTGAGCGATAAAATCCACCGCGGCATTACCGGTATCCTTTCAAACCGGCTTGCGGATAAGTTTAACGTGCCGAGCATGGTTATCTGTCTTATGGAAGACGGAACCGCAGTCGGTTCGCTTCGTTCCGCCCGCGGCTATCGGGTGCTTTCTTTGCCGGAAGCGTATTCCGATTTTTTTCTCGACTACGGCGGACACGCATTTGCCGCGGGTTTTAGCTTAATGCAGGAAAAAGTTGCGCCGTTTTTAAAGAAAGTTCAGGAATTTACCGCGGCTATCGAATTTGACGAAAACTCCGAAAATCCTCCGCTTTCCATCGATGCGGAACTTCCGCATGATTATTTAACGCCCGAACTCTTAACCGTGCTCGACACCTTTGAACCTTATGGCGAAGGGTTCCCGGCGCTGCAATTTGCCGCTAAAGGAATCAAAATAATCGCCGCCTCAATTATGGGCAAGACCCAGCCGCAGCATTTACGCCTTACATTCGATTGCGGTGCGTATAAATGGACAGCGGTGTATTGGCAGGCAGCGGATAAATTGAACGTCGAATTTAAAATCGGCGACAGCATCGATGCCGTATTTACGGTCGGCCGGAATACCTTTAACGGTAACACGGTACCTCAAATGGTTATTCAGGATATGCGAAAGACGGGAGCGAGCGCTTAAAGGCTTGTTGATCGCAAAGACAGTCTTATTGCACACGAATCAAAGGCTTGACAATTTTCCAATATAATAGAAAATATTTTCTATGAAACCGCAAAAAATTTGGATTATTACCTGTTTATTCTCCGTTATTCTCATTTCTACCGTATCGTATGCGCCGTCTATCTTTGCCCAATCTCAGCAGGAGCAAACTCAAAGCACGATACCGTATATGCAATACCTGCAATACTTAAACGAAGCACTCCAGCGTTATTATGTTGATGAGGTAAAACCTGAGGTGCTCTTTCAAGGCGCTGCGGAAGGAATGCTCAACGCGCTCAAAGACCCGTATACTATGTATATCGATAACGGCAGTTTAACCGGTGTCAGTTTACAAGATACGACAACCGGCTACTTCGGCGGAATAGGCATCACGTTTACCAAGCCTTCCACTGCGACGGCTGAACGTCCGTCATATATTGAAGTTGCTTCCGCCCTCGAAGGGACGCCGAGCTGGAAGGCAGGCATTCAAGCGGACGACCTCATTACCGAAATCGAAGGTGAATCCGTTATCGAGATGACGCAGGCGGATGTCGTGGCAAAGCTCCGCGGTAAAATCGGCTCATCCGTTACCGTAACCGTCCGGCGGGGAAAGAATATGGAATTTCCGGTTAAGCTGGTGCGGGCACGGATTGAAGTGCCGACCATTAAATACATGAAACTTGATAAGGATATCGGCTATATCCGTTTGATAGAGTTTAATCCCAACGGTAGTCGCCGCATACGGGAGGCAATGGAAAGTTTGCAAGCGGAGGGAGTAACTAAACTGGTGCTCGACCTGCGGAATAATGCGGGCGGCCTTATCACCGCGGCGGTCGATACGGCAAGTCTTTTTATTAAAGACGGTTTGATCGTTTCGACAAAATCGCGCATTCCGCAGCAAGATTTAATATCCAATACCAATGCTGCAATAGATGCAGTGTTTGCGGATGTTCCGCTCGTCGTGCTGATCAATAAAGGTTCCGCAAGCGCTTCGGAAATATTAGCCGGAGCATTCAAAGACCATAAACGCGCATATTTAGTCGGAGAAACCAGCTACGGAAAGGGTTCCGTGCAACAGATATTCGATTTAACGCAAAAAGATTCCTTTAAGATGACTATTGCGCGCTATTATACGCCGAGCGGTGCAAATGTTGACAAGCTCGGTATTAAACCGGACAAGGAAGTTCTGCTGTTCCCGCCGCTGTCGACCGATGATGAAAAAAAACTTGAAAAGCTGTTCAAAGATGAAAAACTTTCTTCCTTCGTAAAGAAAAACAAGGAGTTAACTTCTGAACAGATTACTCGTTATGCGGAAACACTTGTAAAAGAATATTCCCTGAACAAGGATTTGCTTCGCATCTTGATTCGGCAGGAATATAATAGAACGCATACTGCTCCGGCAGCCGATATTGACTATGACGCGCCGCTGCAAGAGGCGGTTAAAATTCTTAAAAGCGGAACCCTGCCGCAGCTGCTGCGAAACAGTAAGAGCGTTCTTCAAATGCAGGAAGAAGCATCTCAAGAAAAAGTCGGCGCGAAGAAGGCATCGTAAGCCGATATTGCGGAGCAATGAAGCAATTTATTATCGAGCAAGAGCCGGATGGTAACGGTATGCTCACCTTGAGCGACAAGGCTTTTGTCTACTTGGTAAAAGTTCGGCGTATGCGGGAGGGTGATATTCTGTCGGCGCTGTTGCCGCAAAGCGGCGCTGCCGATATGGTCATCGATTCGATAAACACCGTAAAGAAAACATTGCGAGTAAAGCGGCAGACAGCACATGCCATGCTCGCGCCCTTGCCTGCTGCCGAACTTATCTTGTTGCAATGGGTACTCAAAGGTTCCAAGACCGACACTATTATCCGGCAGGCAACGGAAGCGGGTGTCCGCGCCGTTTTGCCGGTCATCGGAGAATTTTCCGTTGCAAAAAAACAAAATCCTGCGCAGCTGGAACGGTTCAGGAGAATCATCAAAGAGGCGCGGCAGCAATCCGGTTCTCCGGTCGATACCGTCGTTATGGAACCGACTCCGCTTGCGGAAGCGCTCAATACCCTAAAAACGCTTGTACCGGCTGCTACTACCGCGTTTGCTCTGTGCAGCGAAGCAGTCGGGACATCAGTCGGATTTCACCAATTGCTTGCAGAAAAACCTTCCCACATTGTGCTGGCAATCGGAGCGGAAGGCGGGATAAGCCCTGCGGAATCGGCGGCGCTCCGCGAGGCAGCATTCCAAACCGTTCATTTTAAAACGAATGTTTTACGTGCAGAAACCGCCGCACTGTATGCAATCGCAGCGGCGCAAACTACTATAAACGAGGCTGACCAATGGCAATTACCCGTATAAAACTCTTAACAATCCCCCTCGATATTCTCCCCGACGAAGATATAGAACAAACCGTAATGGATATGTTAGACAAAGGAGAACCTCAGCATATCGTGTTCATTACGATATGGGATTTGCTCAGGGCACGGCGCGATGCGGAATTCCGCGCAATGCTGGAACAAGCGGCGCTCTGTCTTCCGCTTTCAAAAAGTTTGTTAAAAGCGGCGCAGTTCCTCAAACTGCCCGTACCGATCAGACGCGATTCCTTTGATATGATTATCAGAATCTTGAACATCATCGATTCTCACTATAAAACGCTCTACATTCTGGGCGGACGGGCGCAGAACCTGTTGGATGCCGAGCGTAATGTACATGTAACCTTTCCGGGTATCGGTATTGTCGGCCGCTTTAACGGTTTTTACCGCAAGAATATGGAGCCGGATATCATTCTTTCAATTGTCAAAGCTCACCCTGCGCTATTGATTGCCGGAAACGGTATTCCCGGCGGCGCCCGATGGATTTATCGGAATAAAAATAAATTACCTGCAAGCATCTTTATCCACGATAATGATATCATCGACATCTTTGCAAAACGGAAAAAGCGTATTTCCGATGCCGCATTTCGGAAAGGGCATGAATTTTGGCCGCAGCTGCTGCGCAATCCTTTTAAAGTATTTTACGTATTCCGCTATCTTCTTTTTTTGCTGATTGTGCTGTTCTATCGGTTGTTTAGAACATAACCGAAATGAACATAACACGAACATACTCAATAAGGAACCTTTAAAAATCTAAACGAATTTTTAAATATGCCCAATACGGATACACTATTATGAAAGCGCATTATTTACTTGATACGGAAACCGTAAAAACTTACCTCGTTGAACAGCTCAAGCTGTTTCCCGCCGATGAACCGCTCGATGCGGAAGAAATCGGAGACGGGAACATCAACTATGTATTCCGTGTACGGTCGCGTGCAAGCGGAAAAAGCATTATTGTAAAACAGGCTGACCGGTTGCTCCGCTCATCGGGACGTCCGCTCGATATTACCCGCAGCAAACGTGAGGCGGAAGCGCTCAGTATTTACGCCGGCCTTACTCCGCAGTTCATACCCCGTATTTACACCTACGACGATACAATGAGCGCTATCTGCATGGAAGATATTTCCTATTGCGGTAATCTACGGAAAGAGCTGATGGCGGGGCATCCGCTTCCGGCAAACTTCGCGGAAAACGCAGCATCCTTTTTAGCCGATGCGGTTTTCGCAACGAGTGATCTGTTTTTGCCTCCGGAAGAAAAGAAGGAGCGGGTAAAAGCTTTTATCAATCCCGAACTGTGCGCAATTTCCGAAACGCTTGTGTTTTCCGAGCCGTACTGCAACGGGAAAAGCCGCAACCGCATCACCCCCGGTAACGAAGCCTTCATTCAAAAAACGCTTTACAACGACGAAGCGCTTAAAGCCGAGGTCGCTTCGCTGCGGGAAACCTTTATGAATAAGGCGGAGGCGCTCATCCACGGCGATTTACACACCGGTTCGATTTTTATCGGAAATAATACCGGCGTTACTATCGACAGTAATGGAACAACCGAGCCGTGTATGAAAATTATCGACCCCGAATTTGCCTTTTACGGCCCAATCGGGTACGACCTCGGTAATATTATCGCAAACCTTTATTGTGCATGGATGTACGCTGCTTTTACCCGCGAAAAGCGCTCCGCTGCCGATGATTTTATCGAACGGATAGCCGCCGCAATCGAAGCGCTTCCGCAGCTTTTTACTGCAAAGGCCCTGGAACGGTGTAAGACCGTTCCGTTAAGCGACCCGCTTTACAACAAACGGTATATCCGGCGACGGCTTGCTGAAATAATTACCGACGCCTACGGGTTTGCCGGTACCGAAATCATCCGCCGCACTGTCGGAGACACAAAAACAGCCGAGTTCGATGCAATGGGACAGGATCCGCGGCGTATTACTATGGAACGCATCATCATAAAGACGGCCTGTGCGTTAATTAAGCGGCGGCGACAGGCAAATATCGGAGCGCACACAACCGCGTACTTTAGGAAAGCGCTTTTAAACAGCGACGTATAGATTCACAGTTAAACGGATATTTTATCAGCCACGTTACCCCCGAAAAATCCTATTGCAAAACTTCCTGCGTCGGCTGAGATATTGAATAAAATCTGTT
>CAJPTT010000113.1 GCA_905373565.1 uncultured Treponema sp.
AAGTGATTACGCCGCAATACTGCCGCCTGACGCCGGAGCAAATTGCGCTGTACGAAAGCCTTGTTGAAACGCAGCTGAAAAGCGTATTGAAGACGGAAGATGGGATTCAGCGGAATGCGTTGGTACTGAAACTGCTGACCGCCTTAAAGCAGGTGTGCAACCATCCCCATGTCTACGACGAAAGCTTTCAGACCGATACGGCGCTTTCCGGAAAGACCGCCGTGCTGATGCAGCTGCTCGGCGAAATATTGGATGCCGGTGAAAAGACCTTGATTTTCAGCCAATACACGCAAACGCTCTTTTTACTGCGGAAGCTGATACAGGAGCAATTCGGAGATGAGCCGCTCCTCTTGCACGGACAGATGCCGCTTACCGCACGGAAGGCCGCAGTCGAATCATTCCAAACCGATCCGGCGCAGCGCATCTTTCTTATTTCGCTCAAGGCAGGCGGCACCGGCTTAAACCTTACCGCCGCGTCTCGCGTTATCCACTTTGACCTCTGGTACAACCCTGCGATAGAAGATCAAGCGACCGACCGCGCATTCCGAATCGGGCAGCACAACACGGTATTCGTGTCCCGTTTTATCTGCGCCGGTACCTTTGAAGAAAAAATCGACGAGATGATTCAGAAGAAGCGGCATATTTCTCAGATGACCTTGAGCGGCGGCGAATCGTGGATCGGCAAGATGAGCAATGAAGAACTTGCCGAGTTGTTTCAATGACGGTGAACAGCCGTTGCCGCACGGGAAGAAGTCGGGGGCGGCAATCAAGCAATTCGAAACTTATTAAGATCATTGAAACCCGGCGGAGTCTACTCCTTTGCTTTAATGCCGAGTTTTTCCGCAGCACGGGCGTGGTCGATTTTTGCGAGCTTATAGTAGTCGGGCGGTAAATGCATCGCCATAGGCCCTTCATATTGGGCGATAATCTTTTCGAGTATGGTGTACGCATCCTTCCACTGGTGCTTTTTGATATGCAGGTGCGCAATTTCGTATTGAGCGGCCACACAAACAGTCTCATCGTCGGCAAAACGTTTCAGGATAGTCTCATAATAGACACGAGCCGCGCGGTGGTTACCGGAATCGAAAGCCTCTTGCGCTTTTTGCGTTAAATCAGCCGCTGTTGCATCAATCGGTATTTCGGATTCCTTAGGGACGGTCATACAAGAAAAAAGGCAGAGTGTCATAATCGTACAGCACAAATATACAATACTTTTTATCTTCATAATAAAACTCCTGTTAGTCGCGCATAATGGTAATTTCAACACGGCGGTTTTTTGCCCTGTTTTCAGCGGTATCATTCGGTGCAATGGGGCGCGTTGCTCCGTACCCGGCAGTCTGCATTCTGTTTGCTTCGATACCCCGTTTTGCAAGCTCTTCCGCAATTTTATCGGCCCGCCGCAGGGAAAGGATACGCTCACCTTCAGGGCGGTTAAGGTTTGCCGTGTGTCCTTCAATTAAGAAGTGCGTGTTCGGCCCGACTTTTTTCAGCGCTTCCGCAATGACGTCAATACGCCCTGTTTCGTCCGGAAGGATTTCAGGCGAATCTGCTACGAACCGGATATCGTACATGGTAATTTTGATAATATTTTTGGGCGCTTTGACGACAATACTTTCCGGTTCGCGGTCGAGAAAGAATTTTTCTATATCGCGATATACAAAATAGAATTGTTCGTCTACAAGCGGATATGTCGGAGAAACCTGCAGTGTATCTTTATCGCACACAATAACGATCTTGCCTTGGCGCAGCAGCTCGATATTTTCGCTTTTTGCAAGGATACGCTCTGCATCCTCGTTGCTGATAATCGGGTCGGTACGGTTATCACCGAACACACCCCGTGCAATGATACGCAAAGGTTCCGTACCAATCCTGTCCCGATACATGCTTTCGTCCAAGGTACCGGTGTACAAGACAATGCCGTGTTTTTTTGCTCTACCGGGATCTACGATATTCTTCTCGTAGATCAAGTTCATGTTTTTATTCCATATTTTAGGGAATAAACAGGGATTAAGCTGTTCGCTCGAATACTCACCGTGTACGGGCAGCTGGCCGCGGGCATCAATTAAAATACCGGTATATACCTTACTCGCTGTACCGAGGGGAAAAAACGAAGGGGTATACGGCGCATTGTGTTTCACAAAGAGATTGGCAAGTTCTTGCAAAGGATTTTGATGGTAGACAATGGCTGTTTGCAATTCTTGAGAAAGAACAGGCGCCGTGCTTTTACCGTTATTGATGACGGTATTTATATCGGTTAGAGAGATTCTTTCTTCTGCAAGGTAGTTACCGATCCGATGAGAAGAGTCTACCAATATGGAGAGATAGGCATTCTTTAAGAGGGAAGACCGGTTCTGTTGAATAAGCCGTATTGCTGCATTGCGATCGGTCGGCAGGTATAGTCCGCTTTTATGTAAATCTATCGTGATTTTTGAATCTACTTGGGCGGTTTCCCAGTTTTGTACTGTTTGGGACTCCATCCCCGACGGATAGCTATAGCAGAATGCCGAAGCGAATAAAACGAAAATGGTAAGGGAGAGTGAATGTTTCATAGATACGTCCTCGTTACAGTATCGGCACTTTTAGGGTATTCCCTAACTTGAGGACACTATTTACCGACATATTGTTCTTTTGAGCTAACAGTTCGACGGAAACCGAATATTTCAATGCAAGTGACCATAATGTGTCGCCTTTTTGGATGGTGTGCGTGCCTGCAAAATTTCCTGCTTGTGCGGTTCCCTTCCCCGCGTATGTTCCGACGGATTTTAACGCAGGGATTAAAATAGTCTTTCCGATTCTCAAGGTTTCCGGTTTAAGCCCTTCGTTGTAGTTCACAATACTTTGAACACTGACTCCGTAGTGCTTGGCCAGTGCATAGAGTGTGTCGCCCGATTTAATACGGTACTGATAGTATTTTATCAGTAGTTTATCCGACTGATTGAGTACCGTTTGCGCCGCTTCCGTATATGCTGAGGGGAGACGCAGCTCATATTTGATACTCGGAGGCGTGATAAAATAGCGGAGCGAAGGATTAAGCTTTCTAATCGCTTCGGATTCGAGGCCTAGTTCTTCTGCAAGCAGCCGTACGTCGATTGCCCGCTTAATTTCAATCGTGGAAGTAGGAGCGTGCTCTTCGGTATTTCCCCAATCGATGTTCAATTCCTCGCTGCGGGAAAGTATTTCTGCGACGGCAAGGAATTTCGGTACATAGTACAGTGTTTCTTTTTTTAGATACCCGTGTTCCGCGAGGTACCAATAGTCCGCCTTTCCCGCTTTTTTGATAGCCGCCCGTATTGCACCCACTCCGCTGTTATAGGCAGCCAGTGCAAGCGGCCAATCATTGAATTGGCTGTAGTTCCACTTGAGCTTTTTTACCGCAGCGATGCTCGTCTTCCACGGATCGCGCCGTTCATCCACCCAATCGTCGATATGAATGTTGTATCCGCCGATACTGTTTTTCATAAACTGCCAAATTCCAACGGCTCCCGATTTCGATGTGGCCGTTTCAAAAAAGCCCGATTCAATGACAGGCAGGAACAGCAATTCGGCAGGCATATTTTCAGTTTCCAACAGCTTGATAATGAAATCGCGGTACGGAGCGGAACGTTTCATTATTTTTGAAAGGTAGTTGTAGCCGTCGGCACACATGTACTGCTTACGGAATTTTTCGATTAACGGGTGATCGTGAGAAATAAGGGTATCATGTAAAAACGCATTTGTTTGAAAGCTTTTGAGAAGCTGTTTATTTACATATATTTCCGTGTCTGCGACCGGCGGTTTTGATTGAACATTCGCATAGATAGGGTGAATACACAGTCCACCCGCCATGATGCCGATGTAAAAGTATTTTACAGGCTTTTTTTTACCGGTTAAACGTATACGTATCTTCAAATTTTGTCTCCATAATAGATGCCTGCCCATTCCCAGCGGCCATGAATTGCCGGATCGGCAGGGAAGTTGATTTTTTTAAAGTAGAGATACCATGTACGAACGTATTGATTCCATCCGGAAGTCCGTAGATAAGCTTCGTAAGGCGTGGAGGACGGATCCAGTTCTGAGGCAATACTGATGGCGCTGCCGTACATAAAATCTTTTAGATTCGCATCGGACTGCTGCTGGGTATCGGATAACTCCTGCTTCCATGACATTGCAAAGAAGTTTACTTTTGAGCGGCACCGTTCTAACGTCACATAATCCCTTGCACGAATCGCCGTTTTAATAGTCTTTACAAGGTCATCCAGCGTATTGAACGTCCAGCTTTTTGTCGAAGCGCTGTAGTCGACAATCTTACGTGCATAGCCGTAACTGTCGGGAATACCCGGAATGATAACATCAAACCGGTGCAGATTTAAAAACTGCGTATAGGCTTGGATTGCAAGCAGCCATTCCCCTTGTTTTTCGTACGCCTGTGCAAGCATAAAATATGCTTGTGCAGGATCAAACTCATTATAAAAATCGGTCAAAAGACGCGAATAATAAACAACCGACTTCGTACTTGTACCGGCAAGCTCTATCAGATTTTTTAAGCAGAGTAAGTGAATCGATTGTCCGTTCACCAGCATATCGGAATAATTTTGAACGATGTATTCAAAATAATAGGCAGCAATAGCGTCTTCTTGGGATTCCCTATATGCCGCAGCGAGCCGTAAAAGAAAGTAGGCATTATACGGATTGTCCGGTTCAGCGTCAATAACGGATTGCAGGAACACTGTCAAAGATTTTATTTTATGTTCGGCTTGCAAATGAGTTATAATTTTATCGATGAGGGCAAACCGTATTTGAGGGACATGCTCTTGTTCCAATAAAGCGACTAAGGCTTTTTGTTCTTTTTTGTGTTCATGTAAGCCCGTATACAGATAAGCGAGCCGATCGTGGGAGCAGGAACACAATAGAGCACAGATGCACAGTATTGAACAGCCGAGCAGAGACTTTTTAAACCGTATCACGAAGGGCATACTATCACAGTGGCTGCGTATTGGCAAGGCGTGATTGAATTGACAAAATCATAGGCGCAATTATAATGAGGTCTTCGATTCCGAAGTTTATTAGGAGGAAAGAATGGGAAATGTCTATAAGACACGTCCGCACAGAGTACTTGTGAATCTTGTTTTTGGTGCGGGAGCAGCTCTCTTTGTGACTTTTATTGCATCAATTTGGCTTAAAAGTTCCGTATTGTTGCTGTTGATAGCGTTAGCAACTTTCGCCGGCGATATTTGGTTGGTAATTATCGATAATATGATTGTTATAGAAACCGACGGCGATTCATTGACAATAAAAAAGGGTAAAAAAATCGACACCTACTCGATTTCCGCTACAGCGATACGGGCAAAAACCGTTAGTTCCGGCGGGGATACGGAATGCTCGCTCTATCTTACCCGGCAGGGAGAAAATGAAGAACTGATTGACTGCGAATTAATCGGTATTACGCAGTTTGAAAAACTATTGAGTG
The DNA here is from genome assembly GCA_905373565.1 of uncultured Treponema sp. Classification (GTDB taxonomy): domain Bacteria; phylum Spirochaetota; class Spirochaetia; order Treponematales; family Treponemataceae; genus Treponema. The sequence continues at coordinate 5,447 of CAJPTT010000113.1, forward strand.
ATTTGGGAATCGATAGAGATTCCGTAACCAAACTCAGCACGGAAAGTGCTGATGAACCGGCTAAATTGACAACCGTAAAGGAGAAAACACATGGACACCATCATAGACACCATCATGGGTAATATAAGTTTTTCACATATCTATTATTTTATTCTTATTCCGATAGGGCTGCTTGCCTATTTTGCATTTGCAATCTTTAAAACAAAGAATGATAAACAGCGCGTTACAAACTGGCTGAATGAACATCCCGATGCGGTAAAAGTGTACATCAGTAAAATAAGTTCAGTAACCGGTATGCTGGCGAGTGCTGCTCAGCATATAACCGTCAACAGTGTTGACGGGGAGTGGCCGCTCTACTTTAGAGAAAAACTTTCAACCGGCTTCTATGTTACCCCCGGAACCCATATCGTCGAATCGTCTTTTTCAAAAACTCGTCCCGGTTTCTTTTACCGCTCTGTTACAACGACCTACGGTGCGAGCAAACAGGAAATTACAGTAGAGGCTTCAAAATCCTATAACTATTTCTTTAATACGAAAGAAGAAGCCTACGGGTTTGAAGAATTGCATTGAATTTCAAAAGTTTAGGAGAAAACTTTAAAAACCGATTTTTGAATCAACATACCACGATATGCTATGCCGTGGTATGTTGATTCGGATGTTTTGTTGGGGATTTCGCCCGTGATAAATCAACAGTCTACCTTCGCTAACAGAATAAGCCGAGAGGTTTGCTCTGTAAACCTTCCGCCTACTGCTTTTGTACATCCTCACAGATATTTGCTTCCGTTTCAGTATCGAAGAAACGGGCTTTTTCCATATTCGGAACAAAGTTAAGTGATTCACCGATTCCCGCTTCGACGGTATTGAACGTACGGGCGATAACCTGCTGGTTATTTGAAGCCAGATAGAGGTGTGTTTCCGCTCCGAGCGGCTCTTTGACGGTAATCTTAAGCCTCATGCAGTTTTGGCTATTATCATTTCCGGCAATAAGTTGTAAGTCTTCCGGCCGAATACCGAAGAATACGTTTTTGCCGACATATTTTTTTAAGTGCGTTTGTTGGTCTTCGGTAGGTTGCAATACGAAGGTGCCTTCGTCAATAGCGATGCTGCCGTCTTTTTCTATCACTTTAACATTTAAGAAGTTCATGGGCGGTGAGCCGATAAAGCCTGCCACGAATTTATTTACCGGATGGTTATAAAGATAGAGCGGCGAGCCGATTTGCTGTACTTTTCCGTCTTTCATAACAACGATTTTGTCGCCCATGGTCATCGCTTCAACTTGATCGTGTGTAACGTAAATCATCGTGGCTTTTAAGCGGTTGTGCAAGTCGGAAATCTCGGCGCGCATCTGAACACGGAGCTTTGCATCGAGGTTGGAAAGCGGTTCGTCAAATAAGAATACTTTTGGGTTACGGACAATAGCGCGTCCTACTGCGACACGCTGGCGCTGACCGCCCGAAAGAGCTTTCGGCTTGCGGTCAAGCAGTTTTTCAATGTCGAGAATACGAGCGGCTTCGTGCACGCGGCGTTCGATTTCCTGTTTATCGACTTTTCGTATCTTTAATCCGAATGCCATGTTGTCATAGACAGTCATGTGCGGATACAGCGCATAGTTTTGGAAAACCATTGCGATATTGCGATCTTTCGGCGGGACGTCATTCATGCGCTCTCCGTCTATGTAGAGGTCGCCTTCGCTGATTTCTTCGAGTCCTGCTACCATGCGGAGTGTCGTCGATTTACCGCAGCCGGACGGTCCGACGAATACAACAAATTCCTGATCTTCGATAACGATATTGGCATTTTCTACAGCACGGACATTTCCATCGTAAATTTTGCCGATACCTTTCAGT
>CAJPTT010000114.1 GCA_905373565.1 uncultured Treponema sp.
ATCCGGCTCACTCGGGTTCGGCGGCCACAACGGTGTGCTGGTGTTTAAAAAAGTAAAGGCGTAAAATGTTAAGCGCCGAGACGGTATCGTTTCGACAGCTCAGAGAGCGCTTTTCTTTGAAAATTTAATACTTGCAAAAGGATGATGATATGCTATAATTAAATACAAGAGAACTGTCCAAAGACTGAGTCGCAATCCGTGTTAGCGGATACGATAAATCATTTCCTTACAGAAAAAGCCGATAGGCTTTCAGGTTTTGGACAGCCTCGTTCCTAAATATTTATTTTATTGAAAAAAGGTATAAAAGTTATGAAAAGTTCGTATTACTGTGTGGCGGCGACTCTGTGCCCAAAGCGAGGTTGCTATGCTTACTAAAAAAACAAGAAAACGTTTTTCCATTCACAAAAGGTTAATGCTTATTTTCGGCTGTTTACTTACAATTGCTGCAATAGCGGGGAGCCTTATTGCGATTCGCACTGCTCGTAAAGCCGTAACCGAAAAAATTGAAACGCATCTTATTGATAAAGCGAATGATGTTTCAAAAATTATTGACAGCCGTATTGCTTCCGTTTTTCAATTCCTTGAAGGTATCCAAAATATGGAGGGGATGCAAGACGAACAGTTGACATTTGCGGAAAAAAGCGCTCTGTTTGCTTCTTCCATCGCACGTAAAAACATAAAAAATTTCGGCGTCAGCGATGCAGCAGGAATCCGCTATGCTTCCGACGGAACTTCTGCCTCTATAGCGGATAGAGACTGGTTTAAAACCGCAAGCGCCGGACATCCGGCTGCTTTTGAGCCGCATATTTCGCGGTCGACGCATACATTGCAGATACTGTTCGCCGTACCGATTTATGACACCCGGCAGCGGGTAATCGGTGTTTTTGACGCGCTTTTTCCCAGTTCTCTGTTAAGCAATGAAATTAAAGATATTGTTGTCGGCAAAACCGGCGAATGTTATGTGCTTGGTTTAACCGGCAAGATGATTGCTCATAAAAACCAAGAATTTATAGAAAAATCATATAATATAATAGAAAGCGCAGCGAATAAAGCCGAGCTGACTTCTGTTGCAGCGTTTTTGCGTCATGCCTTAAAGACGGAAGAAAGCGAAGTAGGGTATTATACCTATCAAGGGAAGCCGTATATCGCCTCTTATGCTACTATCAAAACAACCGGTTGGACGGTCATCATCGAAGCGCCGCTTAATGAATTCATGGAAACAGTTGATGCCTTACAAAAGACACTGCTTATCTTCGGCATAGTTATTTTATTGGTTGCGCTTGTTATTATCTATTTTGCCGCGCTTAGTATCGTAAAACCGATTAAAACAACCGTTTCCGCTTTAAAAAATATCGCTCAAGGCGAAGGAGACCTTACCGTCCGCTTACCGGTACGCGGGAATGATGAAATTACCGATATGTCCGAATACTTTAACGAAACGATTAAAAAAATCGGTATGTCAATACGGTCGGTAAGTGTCAACAGCAGATTGATGGAAGAAGTCGGAAGCGAACTTGCCGCTAATATGACCGAAACGGCAAGCGCCATCTACCAAATCAGTACCAATATCGAGAACGTAAAAAAACAAGTGATGGCGCAATCAAAAAGCGTTATTGAAATCGGAACTTCGCTGCAAGCCATGAGGCGAACGACTGAAAAATTGGACTCCCATGTTGATATACAAACCGAATCGATTGACGCTTCTCTTGTTTCAGTTGAGCAAATGGAAAAAAGCATTCATACGGTAAACAGCGGTATAGAAAAGAATTTACGGATACTTGACGAATTGAACAAAGCCACCGGTAACGGCAAAGCAACGATTTCCGACTCCGTAAGTTTGAGTAAAGCGGTTGACGAAAGCTCCGTAGTCCTTTTGGAAACCAGTACCGTTATTCAAAATATTGCTGCGCAAACCAATCTGCTTGCGATGAATGCAGCGATCGAAGCTGCCCATGCCGGAGAATCGGGTAAGGGTTTTGCCGTTGTTGCCGGAGAAATACGGAAACTCGCCGAAGAATCCAGCGCTCACGGTAAAAATATTACAAATATCCTGCAAGGACTAAAGACCAAAATAGAGCGGGTAACGGCTTCGGCTGAATCAATCGAGACTCAATTCGATACTATTTTTGCTCTTGTTGAAAAAACGAAAAATCAAGAACAGGTGATTATGCATGCGATGCAGGAGCAAAGAAACGGCAGTGCACATATTGTACAGGCTATGGAAAAAATCGGAAGTATGTCCCATGAAGTACAAAAAGTATCGCAAGAAATGCTGAAAGGGAACACAGCCGTTTCCGATGAAATGAAAATACTTGCCGCAATGTCGGATACTATTGCATGCAGTATGAACGAAATGGCTGCCGGCGCTGCGCAGATCAACCAAGCCGTGCAGGAAGTCAATGAGATTTCGCAGAAAAATAAAAGCAGCATTCAAAATTTATCCGAAGAGGTCGGTAAGTTTAAGGTATAATAGGGAGAAAACAATGGGTGTTACAAAAGATATTGAAGCATTACTGCCGCATCGGAAGCCGTTTTTGTTTGTTGATGAAATTATCCATACCGATGATGAGGGCAGCGAAAGTAGGTATACCTTTAAGCCGGAGGAGTTCTTTTTTAAGGGACATTTCCCCGAGTATCCGGTAGTACCCGGTGTCGTATTGGTAGAAACAATGGCTCAGGCAGGCGGCGCAGCGCTCAGTTCAATGGGAAAGTTTGAAAAAGGCGCACTGTTCTTTTTGGCTACTATCGACAAGGTGAAGCTTCGTGCACAGGTACGCCCGGGAGATACGGTGCGCATCGAGGTAAAAAATCTACGCGTATCATCCCAAATGATTAAGCAGTCCGGTAAGCTCTACAACGGTGATGCCGTTGCTGCAGAAGCAGAATGGATGTGTTTGGTTTCAAAAAACTGACGGAAAGGTTATATACCGCATATCGCCGCTGAAAAATGATCAATGCTATCATCCTGAAGCGGCTGTCTATCTGTGATATTTTCTCTCCTCAAAAGTCAAAGGCGGAATAATAATTTTTGTATTATTTTCATTTTACTACTTGCAAACTTTTTGCATTTATGCATACTTGCAACCGATTTGCAAATAGAATTGCAAGAGGAGTTTTTTAATGAAGAAATTGTTTTTTACAGCAGTTTGTATGATGTTTTCCGGTATTATTTCGGTAAACTTGTTTGCCAGCGGGAAAACCGAGAAAAACATGGAAGGAAAAGTTGCCGTTGCAGCGACCTTCGATGCGATGAAGGAACTCACGGAAATCGTGGGTAAAGATAAGGTGTATGTCCATACGATTATCCCGCCGGGAGTTGAAGCACATGATTTTGAACCAAAGGCTGGGGATTTGAAGTTCTTAATGCAGGCAAAAGCCGTCGTTTATAACGGGTTCGGTATGGAACCGTGGCTTACGGATGCCCTTCATGCGGTAAAGCAGGATACGATAAAGACTATCTGTGCAAGCAACGGTATTAAACCGATCGAGCTCGCAGAGGGACACCATCACCACCACCACGAAGATGGACATCACCATGAGGATAAACACGACCATGATCATGATGACGACCACGAAGCGGTTGATCCCCACGCATGGTTAAGCCTTGAATCCGCTAAGATAATGGTCAAGAATATTGCGGACGGCTTAAGCGAGATAGATCCTGCAAATACAGCTTTCTATAAGGGAAACGCCGAGGCTTTTATTGCAAAAGCCGATGCGCTTTTAGCACAATACCGCGGTAATTTTGCACAAGTTACCCATCGCCGTTTTGTTACAGGGCATGCGGCCTTCGGATATCTCTGCCGCGATTTCAACCTCGAACAGAACAGCGTCGAAGATGTATTCTCCGCAGGCGAGCCGAGCGCACAACAATTAGCAAAATTAGCGGATTATTGTAACCAATATGGAATTACAGTTGTTTTCTCGGAAAATACCGCAAGCCCGCAAGTTTCGGCAACCTTAGCAAAAGAAGTCGGAGCCTCGGTGCAGACAATCTATACGATTGAGTCGGCGGAGAGCGGTTTATCCTATATGGAACGGATGACCTCCAATATAGAAAAAATTTACAAAAGCCTTGCACAGTAAGGTCAAACCTTAGGTGTCGGCTTAATACTACCAGTCCCGGTGATAGTCATTGCACGGCCTTTACATCTCTCCTTTAGCCGTACCTTGATTATCACCTTTTTTTTGCTTTGATACAACCATGCTTTCATTATTCTGCGGGTAACACGAACATTGTACTTCCTTGTACACTGTTCGTGTCAAGTTTTTCTAACGAAAAACTTGTTGCTGATTAGCACCGCCGCCGTCCGTGGCGGATATGAAAAATGACCTGATGCGTTTGCACGGCGCCTCATTGACAGATACACATCTCTACATAATAATAACGGAAAGGAACGTAGAAGGCTTATGCTTGAATTATGTATTCTGTTGCTGTTTTCCGTCAGTTTAATTATCTGCGTTATTCTTCACTATTCAATTTTATACGCACTGATATTCGGTTACGTGCTTTTCTTTGTATTCGGCCTTATAAAAGGCAAAACACAGAAGGATATGTTCCGCTATTCCTTCCGCGGTATCTTAACCGTAAAAAATATCCTGATAATCTTTGTGCTGATAGGCTGTATCACTGCAATATGGCGTGCGTGCGGCACCATCGCCTTTATTGTGTACTATGCTTCCATGTTTGCGGTACCGCAGGCTATGGTGTTGATCTGCTTTCTGCTATGTTGTTTTGTATCGTTTTTGATGGGCACCGCCTTCGGAAGCGCTGCCACCATCGGTGTTATCTGTATGACATTGGCAAATAGTATGAATATTCCCGTTATGTATGCAGGGGGCGCCGTCATTTCGGGGATATTTTTCGGAGACCGCTGCTCGCCGATGTCATCGGGAGCACATCTCATCAGCGGATTAACGAATACCGATGTCTTCAATAATATTAAAACAATGATGAAAACAGCGCTTGTCCCCTTTATTGTAACGACTGTTCTGTATGGCATCATCGGCATTATCATCAATTCCTCCGGGGGAAATAATGGCATTATTAATTCAGGCACGGGGCACGGTATGCCTTTCCGCATCTTCGCCGATTGTTATAACCTTTCGCTTTTTACGGCTATTCCCGCCGTTATCATCATCCTTTTTTCGTTGCTTAAAATCGATGTAAAAATAACAATGGCGATAAGCTGCCTTGCAGGGTTGTTCTGCGCCGGATTTTTTCAGCATATACATGTGGCAGAGTTGATAAAAATAGTCTTTTTCGGTTTTCATCCTCAGGATACGGAACTGGCAAAACTTATGGCCGGCGGAGGGATCGTTTCGATGATACGGGTATCCGCAATTATCTGTATTTCGTCCTGCTATTCGGGAATGTTTAAGGGAATTCATTTTTTTGAGGGAATGCAGCGGATTATGCAGCGGCTCAGTAGCCGGATTACCGCATTCGGCAGTGTGCTTACCGCCTCCGTCTTTGCTTCGGCGATTGCCTGCAATCAAACATTGGCGATTATGCTGACCCATCAAGTCTGTGACGATCTTATAGAAGATAAAAACACCTTTGCGTCTTACTTGGAGAATACCGCTGTCGTTATTGCACCGCTTATGCCGTGGTCGATAGCAGTAAGCGTTCCGTTGACTTCTATCGGGGCGCCTGCCGCAGTGCTTTTAGCAGCCTTTTTTCTTTATTTAATCCCGCTGTGGAATCTTTTGGTGAATATCGTACGGCAGCCGAGAAAAAAATAGTCCCATACTGCGGTTTCAGGTTTCGGGCTTATCTTGACAGTTATCCAAATAGATAAGATAATAGAGGAAGTATGACTGTTGTAATTATCTCTCTTTTTATCATTATTGCTGTTGTTGCGGTTGCAACAGTTGCTATGACAGGTTTAAAAGGCCGCGAAACGTTATCGGTAGGAAAAAAGAATAAAGCCGCGGCGATACGCGAGGCGACAAAACGGCTTGCACAAAATCCGAATGACAGCGCCGCTCTTTTAACGGTCGGAGATATATACTTTCAAGATCAAGACTGGGAAAAAGCCTATGCTTCTTATGCGCCGCTTTTAGATCAGATGAGCGGGCGTATTCCGTCGGAACAGTTTGAAATCAGTTTACGGTACGGAATAAGCGCAATGAAAACGGACCGATTCGTAGAAGCAAAAAAAGGGCTTTTGCTGGCAAAAAATATCAATCCCAATCATTTTGAGATAAACTATAACCTCGGATATATTTACTATATCCAAAAGGAATATGAAAAAGCCGTTCCGTTTTTACGGAAAGCGCTGATTACACAGCCGGATAACGTGACGGCGTTAAAATATCTCGGTTACACACTCCAAAGTTTACGGAAGTACCAAGAGGCGCTTCCCAGCTTAAAAAAAGTATTGGACGTGCAGCCCGATAATAAGGACGCACTCTTTGCGATGGGTGAGTGCTTTTATGAAGTCGGTTCAAACGATCAGGCCTTAAAGATATTTACTCATTTACGGGTTTCTCCCGAAATAGGTTCGCGTGCATCGCTGTATGCAGGATTAATCCGGATGCGGGCAAACCAGCTGGATAAGGCAATCGAAGATTTTGAAATCGGTTTAAAACATGACAGTATCCCGTTGGATATCATGAACGAGCTTCGATATAATTTAGCCGCTGCGCGGATTAAAACGCAGGATTTACAAAAAGCGCTGGTTCAATTAAAGGAAATTCAGACTGTCAGTCCCGGCTATAAAGATGTCGCATCCCTCATTATGCGCTATCAGGAATTAAATCAGAATAAGAATCTCCATACGTATTTAATGTCGGGACAGAGCGAATTTGTCGGACTATGCCGCAGAATTGTTTCACGCTTTTTCCCGAATGCTAAGGTTAAAATACTTGATATCAGCGTTCTTGCGACCTATACCGACATCGTTGCCGAAATCGATACGCCCAAATGGGCGGATCTTGTGATATTTCGTTTTTTCCGTTCTCAAGGTTCGGTAGGAGAGTTGGTATTGCGTGACTTCCACGGCAGAATTAAAGAGATGAAGGCCGGTAAGGGGATTTGTATGACTGCCGGAACCTTTACGGAAGAAGCTCGCCGTTTTACGGAAGGCCGTCCGATGGATCTCTTTGATAAGAACCGCTTAAACAAAGTCTTAAACGCAATCGGATAGTTTTTCAAGACCAAAAAATCCCCGCGACCACGACAACCGCATCAGAAGTATTTTAAGTAGTTGCTTTCCTTCTATGCGAAATTTTGAATAAAATTTCGCATATTTTTTCTAACAGGTGGTAAACGCATTAGGC
>CAJPTT010000115.1 GCA_905373565.1 uncultured Treponema sp.
CTCAAGGGCGAAGCATTCGTTACCGAATATCCGATGCCGGTGTTCGACCGCGTACCGCCGCATGCGCCCATCACCGATATTTCCAAAGCGGTTATCGCATTGGTTACTTCAGGCGGTGTGGTGCCTAAGGGAAATCCCGATCACATCGAAGCATCTTCCGCTTCTCACTACGGGGAATACTCCATTGCGGGGCTTGCAGAGTTGACTTCCGAAAACAGCGAAACGGCACACGGCGGTTATGACCCCACCTATTGTAACGCTAACCCCAACCGTGTATTGCCGGTCGATGTATTGCGCGATATGGAACGCGAGCATAAAATCGGAAAGCTGCACGAGCTGTATTACACGACGGTCGGTAACGGCACCAGCGTTGCGAATGCAAAACGTTTTGCTTCCGAAATTGCCGGTAAGCTTGTAAACGCCGGAGTGCAGGCGGTCATTCTTACCTCCACGTGAGGCACCTGTACTCGTTGCGGTGCAACGATGGTTAAAGAAATTGAAAAAGTTTTACCGGTTGTGCATATTGCAACCGTAGTTCCGATTTCAAAAACAGTAGGAGCAAACAGAATTGTACCGGCGGTAGCAATTCCCCACCCGCTCGGAAACCCCACGATGAACGCAAAGGACGAAAAAGAATTACGCCGTGCGCTTGTCGAAAAAGCCCTAAAAGCCTTACAAACACCCATCACGGAGCAGACTGTGTTCTAAAAGACCGGCTAACGGTTTCGGCTGTTGGCTGATGTTGAAAGCAAGCAGTTTTTGTGTGAACGCCCTCTAAAACGCATCGTCTTAGAGGGCGTTTTTATGCGTGCGAGGCGGGCAATGCCTCGACAAAAAGCTATCTTCTTTTGCCGAATAAGCGGAGAAGGGCTAAGAAAATATTGATAAAATCCAGATACAGCTCTAATGCGCCGATGATGGCAATTTTCTTAAAGTCGTCATTATCCTGTGCATAGCGGGCAGCGGTTGTAATCTTTTGAGTATCATAAGCGGTTAATCCGGTAAATACACCGACCGTTACAAAAGAGATCAGCCAATCAAGCGAAGATGAACGCATAAACCAATTAACCATCGATGCAATAATCAGCCCGATAAGAGCCATCATCAGATACTTACCTGCCGATTGCAGACTGCTCTTTGTCGTAGCGCCGTAAACACTCATTGCGCCGAACATCAGCGCTGTTATTACGAAAATACGAACAATAGAAGTACCGGTGTATACAAAAAGCACCGACGAAAGTGTCAATCCGTTAACAATCGAGTAGATAACAAAAGAAGCGGCGGCAACCGGAAAGCTCATCCTTCTGATACCTGCTGAAAGAATAAAAACGAGCGCAAGCTCTGCGATAATCAAACCTAAGAAGGTAAAACGGCTCCCAAAGATAAAATAGAGGAGTGTTTCGCTATTGAACACCGCAAAGGCTGCAATTCCACTGATTGCTAATGCTGCAACCATCCATCCGTATACGGCGGTTATAAACCGCTGAGAAATTTTTTCATTTGCTTGCTGCAATGAAATGTTGTCAGTTGATGTATTGTTCATAGACTAAATATACAAACGAATATCCGGTCTGTCAACAAAGGAATTTTCATGTCAAGCAGGATTTTATCCGATATTTTCTTAAAATGGACTCTTGCCATTGTTTGTAAAACATGGTATCGAATGCTTAGAATACGCTCAGGAGATATATGTGAAAAAATACCTCTTTATTTATGTTATGTTAACCGCCGTAATTACGATGGTAGCACTTGCATGTAAAACGCCGACAGTAAAAACATATACGGTACGGTTTGATACGCAAGGTTTCGGAACCGCGCCGAAAGCATTAACGGTTGCAGAAGGAAGTAAGCTGACGGCAGTTCAGACACCGGCGCCTACGGATATTCCTGCGGATAAAAGTTTCGGCGGCTGGTTTAAAGACGCAGCCTGTACACAGCCGTGGAACAATAACAGTGATACTGTCCGCCTTGATATTACACTCTACGCAAAATGGCATGACGTTCTGACGGTAACATTTAACGTGCAGGGTACCGGTACAGCTCCTGCGGCGCTTACGGTTGCAAAAGGAAGCAAGCTGACCGCAGCACAGACCCCAGCGCCTACAAATATCCCGGCAGATAAAGGCTTCGACGGTTGGTTTAAAGACGCCGCTTGTACACAACCGTGGAACCATAATAGCGATACCGTTACGGCGGATATGACACTGTATGCAAAGTGGAGCAAGTCTTCTTCCCCATCAGAACCGCCTGTTCCGCCGAATCCGGAAAATGTAACGGTAACACTCGACCTACAGGGATTCGGTTCGCTGCCCGCCGGTACCGCGACGATTTCCGTACCTAAAAACAGTAAATTGCGCCCCGCTCAATTACCGCCACCCGAAGATATTCCTGCGGATAAAAAATTCGACGGATGGTATAAAGAGGCTGGCTGTGCCAATAAGTGGGATATAGATTCAGACACGGTTACCGAAGATATAACGCTGTATGCAAAGTGGACTGATGTTTATGTTACCGTAACATTTGATGTGCAAGGACGCGGAAAAACACCGCAGGATTTAGATGTGTTGCACGGCAGTCTGTTGACACTTGAGCAAATCCCGCCTCTTGAATTTTCGGGTTGGGAATTCGGCGGATGGTATAAAGAGGCGGTGTGCAGCACCCCGTGGAACAATGCTTCCGACACGGTTACCGAAAACACAACGCTGTATGCCAAATGGACAAAACTCACCGCCCCTGCCGTAACAGACTTATGGCAAAGTAAAACAGCACCCTATCCTAACGATTTTTACCGAATCCCCGCCCTTGCGGTAACAAAAGATGGAACCCTGCTTGCCGTAACCGACTTACGCTACACTGCAAACAGCGATTTGGGCCATAACCACGGTATTGATTTATTGATTAAACGCTCGGAAGATAACGGCAAAACATGGTCGGCCGATACCAATATCACAAAGATACCGGCCGGTGATGTGAACGGCTATGGAGATGCCGCCATCGTTGCCGACCGCGAATCGGACGATGTGCTTATATTGTGTGTGCATGGCAACGTTTTTTATCCATACGGTACCGCTTCCAATCATCTAAAAGCTATTCAATTTGTATCTCACGACGGGGGCAAAACCTTTCCGGAAAAAAAAGATATTTCCGATACGATTTTCGGGTTTAACTCCACATGGATAAGCCTGTTTTTCGGTTCGGGCAGAATTATGCAGTCGCGCTCTATTAAAGCCGGCAGCCATTACCGCATTTATTCGGCGCTGTTAAGCCTCCATTATGGCAATGCCGTCGTATATTCCGACGACTTCGGTTCTACGTGGCATGTATTGGGAGATGCGTCTACTTCTCCCATCCCCGATGGAGATGAGGCGAAGGTGGAGGAACTGCCGGACGGCAGCGTTGTACTTTCCAGCCGAAAAAATAATGGGCGTTTTTTTAACATTTTTACTTATAATGATGCTGCTTCCGGTAGCGGCCAGTGGAGCGGGAAAAAAACTTTGGATTACAGCCACGGCCAGGGTACAAACGGCGAAATCCTTATCGTAAAGGCACGTAAAACCGGAACAAAAGATCCGGTCTATCTTGCTCTCCAATCACTTCCCGACGGTCCGGGACGTTCAAATGTTACCATCCATTGGCGCGAGCTGACTAACAGTACTATAACTGCAAATGATTTTGTTTCGGCTGCCGCATGGAACAGCTACAGTTACGTGGTACAAAGCGGAAGCAGCGCCTATTCGACTATGGATGTACAACGTGACGGCGGTATCGGCTTTTTATACGAAAGAAATACACGCGGGCTCGACTACGACATAGCGTATAAAAATCTGCCCATCGATGTCATCACAAACGGCGCTTATGAGGCTATCTTCCTCGGCACGGGTTCAGTGCAGTGCCCCTATACCGATTTGGAAGGTAAGCCCGTGGAGGCAAGCATAAAAGCTTACTATCAAAAAGAAAAGCTGCACTGGAAGGAATAGCTTTTATGCATTGAAGACAGCAAAAAACAATAGAATACCTCTAAAACGTGAGGTGTTTATAAGGAGTAATGCGTATGCAAGCAAAACTAACATTAAAAATGGATAAAGATGTTATCGAGTCAATGAAATGCTATGCGGCAAACAATAAGAAAAGTCTTTCACGACTGGTCGAAGATTTTTTTAAAACCTCTATCGAAGAAACAAAAGATACGATTAGTATTTCTCCTCTTGTAAAAGAATTGACGGGAATTATCAGCGAAAAAGATATGGACAATGCCGATTATATCGACTATTTGGAAAAAAAATATGATTAAAAAAGTTTTTGTCGACTCCGATATCGTTTTAGATGTTCTGTGTAAAAGGATTCCATACTATGAATATGCGGCAAAAATTTTTTCATTAGCCGATATGAAAAAGCTAACCGTATATACTACTTCTTTGGTAGTTGCAAATGTCTATTATATTTTGCGTAAGGCAATAGGGATAGAAAAATCGAAAGAAGCATTACGAAAATTACGGCTTTTGGTACATATTATTCCGATACAGGAACGAGAGGTTGACATAGCACTTAATTCATCCTTCGCCGATTTTGAAGATGCTTTACAATATTACACTGCAATCAAACATGGTATGGAGACCTTACTAACACGAAATATAAAAGATTATAAAGAAAAAGATTTGATCATTCAAACTCCTGAACAATTTATCAAAGGTTCTTTCCTATAAAACGCTGGAAGTAAAAACGGCTTGATGCATCCTTTTGCAGGAAATTTTGGAAAAAATTTCCTGCATTTTTTTCATAGAAAGGGTAACTGCATCAGACACTTATACATAAGAATCGCAGAATAATGAGGCTGTGAGACCATTTGAACCGCAAAGCGGTGAAACTCTGGTCGAACGGCCTCATTATTCTGCGGGAAATACAGTAAAACAGTCTGATGCGGTTACCATGGCCTGCTTGACAGGAGCTGTATAAATCTGTATATTCCATTCGATCAAGTTTTGGGGATGTTCCGGTTTCGACTAGGAAGTAGAGGCTTGAGTTGCAGGTGGAGAGCCGTGCTCCTAAAAAGCGGCAAACTTTATAACTGCCAACAATGACAGTTCCGACTACGCATTAGCGGCGTAATCGCGGAACCTACCGAGTGTTGCTTCCGAGCGAGGTAGAGTTCCGACGCTACTCGGAGCTTGCTTTTTACCGGATGCGGACGGCAAAAAGGACACTTTCCGCAATACGGATTCGACGCTTTCGGCGCTGACACCGGATCCCGACAATCACCTCGCGCCGATAAACCTGTAGACGCTCCTGTATCTCTTTTTAGGACGGGGGTTCAATTCCCCCCATCTCCAGCATTTCTTTCAATGTGCTTTTTGCTCGGTAATTTGTAGTATGCTGCAAATATTCGGTAAATATCTTACTGGAGTAAGGAGCCTATGCGTACCATTCAATCATTATACCGTTAGTGCATAGGTACTGAAATACTTGTTGACAATTAAAGTGACAGAGGATATTGTCATATTACAGGGGGCAGTATGTCTGAATTAAAAGATTTATATGGGTGGTTTGATAATAACCGCGAAGATATAATCACGAATCATAAAAATGAATTCGTTTTGCTTGCAGACAATGCGGTTATTGATTATTTTCCTAATATGGAAACTGCTCTTGAAGGTGCCAAGCAAAAGAATTTTACTGTCGGTTCTTTTTTAATACAGCGTTGTATTACAAAAGAAGATGATACGCTCGTTTATTATAATATGGCGGTAACTTTTGGCTAGCGCGTTTACCTATAAAGTCCCCGATGACAAGAAAAAATCAATTATAATTCCTGTAAAAATAGGTGTTCATCCGCCTATAAACGGCTTTCCTAAAAACGAAAAAGTATTACTTGACACAAAAGCATTGATCGACACAGGCGCGTCGGGGTCTTGCATCAGTCAGCAGTTTGCCAATGCAATAAAGTTGCCTGTAATAAGCTATGGAGAAGTGCTGTCCGCACAAAGTTGCGATACGGTTTCTATTGATACATAATTAAATACGGGCGCGGGTTAAGTAAAAATACTTCTTCCGGCTTCATAATCGGAATATCATATCCGGCGCCTGCAACCGTCGGTTTTAAGAAAAGCTTAAACGACTTTAGCGGAATATTTTTTGCCGCTGCATTATACGCATACGTTTCTTTCTTCAATTTAGGCGGGCCGAACCCGTCGGAACAATGGATGAGCTGAACCCGTTCAAAATTACTTTTGACTAATTGCCGCTGTTTAATCATCCGCGCATTAAACTGATGAATAACCAACATACGCCTACCGCCGATACCGTGCTCAATCATATAATTCTGTATAATTTGCTGCGCTTCGTTAATTTCCTCCGCAGTAACGGAACCGATTTCCTTCATCGGTTTTGTGGTGCGCCATTCGGGATCAAGTGCGAGATGGACATTCGGATATTTTAAAAAAGGGAGCAGTTTTTTCGTTGCTTCAGCTACAGAGTACTTGCCGATTTGATGGTCGAGGAACACATACCAGCCCCGCTCCGCCGCAAACGCAATGTACTGCTCCGCAATAGCAGTAGAGAGTATACCGATTTCACCGGCAGGCCAGCAGGTGCCGTAAATGATATAAAATGCGGGGATAATGTTTCGATTGCCGTTTGCGGTATCGTAGAGTTTGACAAACTCATTCATAATCGGCTCAATCTCTGCAAGTGAGTATTGGCCGAGTATACCCATTGTGCGGGCATTGGGTTTGCCGTACAGCGCAAAGACATCACTATTGAGTAATACCGATTGCAAGCCCTGCGCCGCTCGCTCTTTATTCTTTATAATATCTTGATATTCAATAGGCCCCGCCAAACCGCCCGTTTCCATAACGCTAATTTCCGGTTTATTAAGGAAAAGAGCACGAGGAAAGACAGGCTTCCATTCAATCCGCCCCTGCGGAACGGCAGCGTTCCTTTCAGGATTGACGGAATCATAAGTATAAGCACCGACTGTATAAAACACGGCGGCGCAAAGAAGTAGGGCGATTTTTTTCGGCAAAGATACTACCATAGCTTTCATAGTATCGGCAGTAAATCAAAAAGCTATAACGTTGAGTTAAACCGGAACAATTGTCAAGAATTTTTCTTGCAAATTACCCTTTTTCGTATTATAATTGGATTTATACTAAATTTACCACCGGATACAACGATGGATGTCAGTTGTTATTTGTAGTAAATTTACAAAAAACTATTTTTATAAGAAGGTGGTTGACAGTTATGAAAAATTCGTATATTGTACCC
>CAJPTT010000116.1 GCA_905373565.1 uncultured Treponema sp.
CGGCACGGAGGGGACTGTCATAGATGTGCAGCGTTTAAAGCGGGATCAGGGCGACGATTTAAACCCCGGCGTCGAAGAGGTTGTCAAGGTTTTGATTGCGACAAAACGCAAATTGCGGGAGGGCGATAAGATGGCAGGCCGCCATGGAAACAAGGGGCTTGTTGCAAAAATTCTTCCCGAAGAAGATATGCCGTATATGGAAGACGGTACTCCGCTTGATATCTGTTTGAACCCGCTTGGTGTTCCATCCCGTATGAATATCGGTCAGATTTTGGAGTCGGAACTCGGACTCGCGGGCTTACGTCTTGATGAATGGTACGAAGCGCCGGTATTCCAGTCGCCGACCAATGAACAGATCGAAAAGAAACTGGTTGAAGCGGGTATTCCTGCCAACTCAAAGGTAAAGTTGCGTGACGGACGAACCGGAATGCCCTTCCAAAACGACGTATTTGTCGGGGTTATCTACTTTATGAAACTTGCTCACCTTGTTGACGACAAGATGCATGCCCGATCCACCGGCCCGTATTCGCTGGTAACTCAGCAGCCGCTCGGCGGTAAGGCTCAGTTCGGCGGTCAGCGCTTAGGCGAAATGGAAGTGTGGGCGCTCGAAGCTTACGGTGCGGCCAATACGTTGCAGGAGCTTTTAACCATTAAGTCGGACGATATGCACGGACGCTCAAAGATATATGAATCCATCGTGAAGGGACAGGCCGCAACCGCCGCCGGCATCCCCGAATCGTTTAACGTATTGGTACAGGAATTGCGTGGTTTGGCCTTAGACTTCACAATTTACGATGAAAAAGGAAAGCAAATCCCGCTGACCGAGCGTGATGAAGAATTGATTACCGAAAACAGCTCCAAGTTTTAATTGAGATGAGGATGGGCTATGAGAGATATACAAGATTTCGACAATATTATGATTAAGTTAGCTTCGCCCGAAGCGATCCGCGCGTGGTCGTACGGCGAAGTAAAGAAACCCGAAACGATTAACTATCGTACCCTGCGTCCCGAGCGGGAAGGGCTTTTTTGCGAGCGTATTTTCGGTACTACAAAAGAGTGGGAATGCTATTGCGGAAAGTTCAAATCAATCCGCTACAAGGGCGTTATCTGCGACCGCTGCGGTGTCGAAGTTACTCATTTTAAAGTACGCCGCGAGCGTATGGGGCATATCGAATTGGCAGCGCCCGTTTCTCATATCTGGTACTATCGGTCGGTACCGAGCCGAATGGGGCTTTTGCTGGACTTGCCGGTTGCGGCGCTCCGTTCGGTGTTGTATTACGAAAAATACATCGTCATTGAGCCGGGTGGAACGGATTTAAAGAAAAATCAGCTGTTAAACGAAGACGAATATCGCGACGCTCAGGAACGGTACGGCGGCGCTTTTACCGCAAATATGGGTGCGGAAGCCGTTAAAACCTTATTGAGCAACTTAAATCTGGATGAGCTCGCCGCTCAGCTCAGAACAAAGATGATTGAAAAAGGCGCTAAAAGCGATAAGCGGCTTTTAAAGCGTATTGAGATTGTCGAACATTTTAGAACGTCAAACAATAAGCCCGAATGGATGATTCTCGATGTTATTCCTGTTATTCCGCCCGATTTGCGCCCGATGGTGCAGCTGGACGGCGGACGCTTTGCAACCTCGGATTTAAACGATTTGTACCGCCGCGTCATTCACCGGAACAGCCGTTTAACCCGTTTGATGAGCCTTAAAGCACCCGATATCATTATCCGCAACGAAAAACGGATGCTGCAAGAAGCGGTAGACGCCTTGTTCGACAATTCGAAGCGGAAGCGCGTTATTAAGGGATCTTCGAACCGCCCGCTTAAGTCCATCTCCGATATGCTCAAGGGTAAACAGGGGCGCTTCCGCCAGAACCTGCTCGGTAAGCGGGTTGACTATTCGGGGCGTTCGGTTATTGTTGTCGGCCCCGAGTTAAAGCTGTGGCAGTGCGGCTTGCCCACCAAAATGGCGATGGAGCTTTTCAAGCCGTTCATTATGAAAAAGCTCGTACAAAAAGAAATTGTTTCCAATATCAAGAAAGCGAAAATTATGGTTGAACAGGAAGCCGCTCCGGTTTTTGCCGTCCTCGACGAGGTTATCAGCGAACATCCCGTTATGCTGAACCGTGCGCCGACGCTGCACCGGCTCGGTATTCAGGCCTTTGAACCGGTGCTTGTCGAAGGGAAGGCTATTAAGCTGCACCCGCTCGTTTGTAAACCGTTTAATGCGGACTTTGACGGCGACCAGATGGCTATCCACGTACCGCTTACGCAGGCGGCGCAGATGGAATGCTGGACGCTGATGCTTTCGAGTAGAAACTTACTCGACCCTGCAAACGGGAAGACAATCGTGTATCCTTCGCAGGATATGGTTCTCGGTTTGTACTACTTAACCAAGCAGCGTTCGTTAAAGGAAGGGCGGCATATCCGCCGATATTCTTCGGTTGCCGAGGTGATGATGGCCGCAGAGGCCGGTTCCATCGGTTGGCAGGAACTGATCAAAATTAACTATTGCGGTGAAGAGGTTGAAACTACGCCCGGTCGGCTCGCCTTTAATGAGGAGATGCCGGAAGGAGTTCCGTTTGTCAATACTGCCTTGGATGATAAGCAAATCCGCAAGCTGATCGAAACCGTGTACCGCACGAAAGGAACCTATGTTACCGTTCAGATGTTGGATAAGCTCAAATCCGTCGGGTATTACTATGCAACTTTCTTTGGCGCGACGCTGAGTATGGACGATATTATTATCCCTGAGGAAAAATCGAACATGCTTGAAAAAGCAAACAACGAAGTTCTTTCTATATATAATCAGTATCGCGGCGGTCATATTACGCAGGAAGAGCGGTATAACAGGGTTGTTGAGGTGTGGTCAAAAACAAACGAAGAGTTGACCTCGATAATGATGGATACGCTCGCGAAGGATCAGGACGGCTTTAACACGATTTACATGATGGCAACCTCCGGCGCGCGCGGAAGCCGCAACCAGATTCGTCAGCTTGCCGGTATGCGAGGCCTCATGGCTAAACCGAGCGGCGACATTATCGAGTTGCCCATTCGTTCAAACTTCAAAGAAGGCTTGAACGTTATCGAATTCTTTATTTCTACGAACGGCGCCCGAAAGGGTCTTGCCGATACCGCGTTGAAGACCGCAGACGCCGGTTATCTGACGCGCCGTCTTGTTGATATTGCGCAGGATGTTGTTGTCAATGAAGAAGACTGCGGTACTATCAACGGTATTGAATACTCGGCGGTAAAATCCGGAGACGAGGTTATTGAGTCTTTGAGCGAACGGATTGTCGGTAAGTATACGCTCGAGCGGGTTGAGCACCCGATTTCGCATGAGCTTTTAATCGACGTAAACGAATATATCACTGACGAACTTGCCGCGAAGATTGAAGAAGCGGGCGTTCAAACCGTTAAGCTCCGCACGGTGTTAACCTGCGAGTCCAAACACGGCGTCTGTGTCAAGTGCTATGGCCGCAACCTTGCCCGCAATAAGATTGTCGAAATCGGCGAAGCGGTCGGTATCATCGCCGCGCAGTCCATCGGCCAGCCGGGTACTCAGCTGACGATGCGTACCTTCCACGTTGGCGGTACGGCAAGCAGCACGACCGAAGAGAATCATATCACCTTTAAATATCCCGTTATCATCAAAGATATTTTGGGAACGTATATTCCGCTTGATGACGGCAATCTGTTATTTACCCGCCGCGGTACGCTTCTGTTTGAAAAAGTTCTTGAAGAGTACACGCTTGCGGCAGGGGATTCCGTTGCAGTGGAAACGGGTGTCCGCGTTCTGCGCGACGATGTGCTGTATACCGCTGCGGACGGTACGGTTGTAAAGAGCCCGTTGAATGCTTTTGCCTATTTGAACGGCTCGACGTTGTATTTGACGGCGCCCGAACAAAAAACCGAAATCAGAAACGGTTCTACCGTTGTTGTCAAGAAAGGCGATTACGTACCTGCTACGTCGATTGTTGCGACCTTCGATCCGTATAATGAACCGATCCTTGCGGAACAGGACGGATTTGTCCGGTTTGAGGATATTATCCCGGGTTCAACCCTCGAAGAGGATGTCAACGATGAAACCGGCGTGGTTGAGCGGCATATTTCCGAATTGAAATCGGATATGACTTTGCAGCCTCGTGTATTTATCTCGGATGAATCCGGTAACGCGCTCGGCTTTTATTACCTGCCGGACGGCGCTCAGCTGATGGTCGAAGAAGATACGCAAATTAAAGCCGGTACCGTTATCGCAAAACTTGCGAAAGCCGCTGCGAGAACGCAGGATATTACCGGCGGTCTTCCCCGTGTTTCGGAACTCTTTGAAGCTCGCCGTCCCAAAGTACCTGCTGTACTGGCTCAGGTCGCCGGTACCGTTTCGTTTAAAGGCTTGCTGAAAGGTAAGCGGATTGTTATTGTGCGCGACCATTACGGTAAGGATTATAAACACTTGGTTCCGATGTCCAAACGGCTGCTTGTCCGAGACGGCGATACCGTTGAAGCGGGTGAGCGGCTGTGCGACGGTAACCTCGATCCGCATGATATTCTTGCAATCTTGGGCGAAAACGCACTTCAGAATTATCTGATGAATGAGATCCGTGACGTCTATCGGATGCAGGGCGTTTCCATCAATGATAAGCATATCGGTGTTATCGTCCGCCAGATGCTTCGGAAAATTGAGGTTATGTCTGTCGGCGATACCCGCTTTATCTACGGTCAACAGGTTGATAAGTATCAGTTCCATGCGGAAAATAAGCGCGTTACGGCGGAAGGCGGTCAGCCTGCTATTGCACGTCCGATGTTCCAAGGTATTACCAAAGCGGCGTTGAATATCGATTCGTTTATTTCGGCGGCTTCCTTCCAAGAAACGACGAAGGTCTTAACGAACGCTGCTATTGCCGGAAAAACCGACGAACTGCGCGGCTTAAAGGAAAACGTTATTATCGGGCACCTTATTCCCGCCGGTACCGGTATGCCGCAATATCGTTCGGTCAAGCTCTTCGATAAGAACATGAGCGATTTGGACGAGCAGGTCAACGAAATTCTCGAGCGGCGCAGACGCGAGCTGGAAGAAGCGGCAGCTGCCGAAGCCGAAGCGGAGATGGATGAAGACTTTGATACGGATGACGAACTCGGCTACGAAGATACGGAGTCCGTCGAAACTTCATATAATGAAGAGCCGCGTGAAGAACCGGCAGGAGAGACAGGGGATTTTGAGGATTGACAGGCTGCGTATACTACATTAAAATAAACAATTGTTGTTAGAACTTAATCCGTAGTGCTGGCGGAGAGATATAAGGAGTTAGGGCAAATGCCTACAATTAATCAATTGATAAAGCAGGGTCGAAAAGCGGTCGTCTCGCGAACCAAGAGTCCTGCATTGCAGTCATGCCCGCAGAAGCGCGGTGTATGCACCCGTGTAATGACAGTTACACCGAAAAAGCCGAATTCCGCATTGCGGAAGGTTGCTCGTGTGCGCTTGAGCAACGGTATCGAAGTAACTGCCTATATTCCGGGTATCGGACATAACTTACAGGAACACTCCGTCGTTTTAATCCGCGGCGGCCGTGTTAAGGATTTACCGGGTGTGCGGTATCACATCATTCGTGGAACAAAGGATACGCTCGGTGTTGCCGATCGTAAGCGCGCTCGTTCAAAATACGGCGCTAAGAAGCCTAAGGCGTAAGAGAGGTTTATTATGGGACGGAAAAAGAAGACTATCAATAGACCGATTGCACCCGATGCGCGTTACAACAGCGTTGTTCTTTCAAAGTTTATCGCTCGTATGATGCTTGACGGAAAAAAATCCGTTACGACGGCTATTTTGTACGACAGCTTTGATGTAATTAAATTGAAGACCGGCGAAGATCCGCTTACCGTATTTACCAAAGCGCTTGAAAACGTTAAGCCGCTTGTTGAGGTAAAATCCCGCCGTGTTGGAGGCGCTACCTATCAGGTACCGATCGAAATCCGCGAATCCCGCCGTGAGGCGCTCGGAATGCGTTGGATTATCGGCGCTGCCCGTAACCGGAACGGTCATGCAATGTCCGAACGTTTGGCTGCCGAGCTTATCGACGCCTACAACAATACCGGTACCGCCTTCAAAAAGAAGGAAGATACCCACCGTATGGCGGAAGCAAACAAAGCCTTTGCTCACTACCGCTGGTAGTTTTGTACGGTTACCGATCCTTATCGGTAATACAGCGTAGCATGAAAAGCCTTGAAACATACCGTTTCAAGGCTTTTTTTATTCATCTTTCCGGTAGTGCTTGTATCCGGGGTGTTTACCCCATACGTTATAGTCGGCGCGTATACGGCACAGGCGATCGATATTATCGCGGGAGATTTTTGACAAAATCTTCGCATATTTGTATTATTTGTGTGATCCGATTATGGGGAGTATAAACCTTATGGAAAAAGCGATAACGCAGCCGTTGATAGTGCGCAGAGGTATGCCGTATTTCCTGCTGTTTTCAATATATGCGATAGTCAATACCTATGTGCCGATTATGCTTAGAACGCTCGGGTTTTCAACGGCGCAAATCGGTATTCTGCTCGGTGTTATCGAAATAGCAGGCGTATGTGCGCCTTTTTTTATTACGCGGCAGCTTGATAAAACCGGCCGGTACGGATTGGCCATGTGTATATTCGGATTTGATATTGCACTATTACTGCTGCCTCTCCTTCGCTTCCATTCATTTTTTGTTACGGCGATCTGTCTCGGTATTTTTGCCGTAGGTTTTAAGGGGATGGTACCGGTATTGGACGGTTTTACCACAAAAGCGCTCGGACGACATGATGCCCAATATGGGAAAATACGGGCGCTCGGTTCTGTCGGCTTTGTCGGTATGAATCTGTTTTTGCAGCTGCACCCGCTCATTTCGGGAAAACGCCCCCTGTCGGTTATTTTGGCTGTCAGTACGGGAGCGCTGCTATTTGTGGCACTGCTCCGGTGGGTGCCCGATCTATATGATTTCTCATTTGCCTGCACAGACAAAAAAAACGATGCAAAAGTTCAAAGCAAATGGGATGCCGCAGTGCCGGACGGTCAGGAACCGCTTACAGCAGAGCTGTTCCCGAAGGATTTGATAAAGCCGAACGCGCCGGACAAAGAAAAACTTACTGCACAGGATGCTGCGCCTGCTGCATTCCCCAAGTTGTTCTGGGAATACCTGTTGTTAATTTTTTTTGCATTTTTGGGCTTGGTTCCCTGCCAGAGATTTTTTTCGCT
>CAJPTT010000117.1 GCA_905373565.1 uncultured Treponema sp.
TCGTTCCTTGATCTTCTTTGCTTCAGGTGTTTGGAATTTTGCTTCATCGTGCAGCGGTACGGAGGCAAGGTTTAAGTTGATATGGCAGTATCCGTTGGGATTTTTTTCAAGGTAATCTTGATGATAATCTTCCGCCAATACAAAGTTCCGCAGCGGCTCCGTTTCTACCGCAATCGGACGTGTATACTTTGCCTGTATCCGTTTTAAAAAAGCTTGAATAACCGGCATATCTTTCTTGTCAGTGTAGTAAATGCCCGTGCGGTACTGTCTGCCGACATCATTTCCCTGTTTATTTACGGAAAGCGGGTCAATGATACGGAAATAGTGTTCCAACAGCTCTTCGAGTGCGACAACGCCGGTGTTGTATCTTATCTTGACTGTTTCGGCATGGTCGGTGCCGTGGATTTGCTGATAATTCGTCGTATCGGTTGTGCCGTTTGCATATCCGGTATCGGTTTCAACGACGCCTGCAATGCGGCGAAAATAACCTTCGACACCCCAAAAGCAGCCTCCGGCCAAGTAAATCTCTTTTGTGTTCCCTGTCGTTACCATAGATGAACCTCCGTTTTTTGTGCCGCTCTGCGGTTTATGTATTTCTTTCGCTTGTGCCTTCATACAGCCGCAAAGAGCAGCTATGATACAGAACGGCGCTAACATTTTATAAGTCATAAGTTCTCCTATATTTAATTTGAGATTGAGGATAAAAATTCCTCTTATTTTGTTTTCTGGTCACTCTATTACTTGTTAGTGAATGGCATGGGGATATGTTACATTGACCGTTTCGTTATTGCTCAATACAAAGGTGGCTTTAAGGTCGGTCGTACCGGCGGGTTTATTCAAACCGACGCCTTTCAGCAGTATCTTAGCGTCTCCGGAACCTTTTGATAAATGCGTAGCGTTTTCCACTGCAAAGAAATCTTGCGGAGTCTCTACGGCATTAATTGTTATACGGAACGGCTTACCGTTGAATGACGGGAGCGGTTTTGCTTGATAATCTTCGGAGAGCAGCGGCCAGTTATTACTTGATGTAGGAAATCGATATGTGTGCCATGCCGCTTGAGCGTTCGCGGCTGTACCCCCGCCCTGCTTTTCTACTTTAAATTCAAACAAATCCTTTAATGTTTCCGCATTAGCCTGTCTAAAGCCGCTCTTTGTTACCGGCTTGCTGATCGCCGTGATACTGCCTTCCGAACTGTTGTTTATATGATCCGCAAGTTTATCATCTCTTGTAATGCAGTATTGCAGTGTCAGTGTTCCTTCAACATCATTCGCATTGATAGTACCGTTTTTTGCATTGTAGAGTCCCGCAGCAATTTTGACTGCTAAATGTTCGTCCGCTCCTTTCGTATCATAGAGGTCGATGTATTTTTGAATTTTTGTCATATCAAGTAAATTATCCGGTGTGGAACCGTGTGCTTTCGCAAAAGCAGAGATACTTGAAGCAAATTCATTGTTTAAGGTTTTAATAAAACTTTCATCGGTTTTTTTCAGAATATATGTAAATACATCATTTTCCGTAAAATACGGCTTTTTTTGCTTCCTTACGATGTTCTGCATGGTGTTATATGGCTTCTCTTCTGCCGTTTCAGTGCCTCCGGCGGAACATTTTCTATATTTCAACGTATAATTGATATTACTCACCTTTAATTCACCGGTATCGTTACTTGCTTGTACCGTAAACCGATAAGCTTCCGTATCTCCCAGCGAAATTACACGATGATTTTCTAACAAGACTTTGAAGGTAAGATGGTTCTCAATTTCCGGATTGATTTTTTCGATATATTTATCGATTGAGAGATTATCTTCAATAGCGGCATCTAAATTGAATGCGCACGTTTGGACAGAGGTTAATGGGCTTGCATACGGATATGTAAAGCCGCTTACAGTCATTTCCTGTTCAAACGATTTACCGCCCTTAGTTCCCTTTATCTTAACAGCGAAGGTACCTGCCTCATCGTCGTAGCTGAGCGCTTGAGCTTCCGTAAAAGCAAGAGCTCCTACGGTATGACCTTGTTCAGCTGCAATTTTTTTTGCTGCAGCCGATGCAGTCTGCTCTCCTTTGGTTAAACCTACAGCTGATAGCAGCTCCGCTTCTTCAAGCCTAGTACTTTCGGTGCCGGGAACCGGAGGGGGTGGTGGATTTATCGTGTCTTTTACTTTAAAACCGGTAATGGTAACCGTCCGTTCTTTTGACTGCAACGAATTCTTTTTCAATATAAATGTAACTGATACGATCCGTTTTGCATCATCGGATTTAATATCCCGATATTCAATTTCGTAAGTGCCGGAATCATATCCCGATGCGGTAATTTTATCTTTCGTTAATTCACTTGCCGTCATTCCCATCTTACCGGATACGTCAAGCACAACTTTTTCAACTTCATTGTCTATCACCTTTTGCGGCGATACCTGATCTTGAGGGCCTTTACAGCCTATTGCTAAAAACACGCATGCAGTCAGTATGACTATTGGTGTTTGTAATGTTCCTTTCATTGAGGCTCCTGTTTATACCCGATCGGAATACCCGTCGGGAAAATGCTATGAGGTTTTATCAAAATATAAACCAATATAAACAGCGCATCGTAATAAAAAGTTACAAATTAGTAATCATTCCTGCTTCTTCTCCAGCGATTTTAAGGCATTGAGCGCAGCTTTGGAATCTTGCTGCGCAACAGCGATAAGCTCGATAATATGCGGGTATTTTGCCAAAAAGTCTCCCCATTTTGTCAGCCGATCTATCTGGAATTGTTCGGAGGCGGAGTATTGCGCTTCTTTTGCTGCGGTTTCCGCCAAAAGCATTTCGCGCTGCTGTTCATATGTGTTATACGCTTGCTCTGCAATCTTATAGGTATGGATATCCGGTATTGTGAGCTTTGTTAGGGTAACGGCTTCGACGGAAAAGTCTTGCCCCGCTGTTTTTGCAAGTTCGCCTTTAATCTTTTCCGAAAGTATATGATAGTCCGTTTTTATCTGCTGATATTCATAAGGATTGTCGATTAATTCCGAAACATATCGGTACATAATCGTTTGCAGCATTGCTTGTATATGCGAATCGATATACAATTCAAGCGCTTCTTGCGTTTGAATTGTATTTTTTTCTACAATCGATACCAGCTGTCCGGGTTTCAGCGTAACGAGGGCATCCATGCCGAAGCTCCAAGAAAAATTCTCTTTTGTGTTCAATACTTTGCTGTATAAATCTGCCGACGGAAGTAAACCGTCTGCCGTATAATTTACTTGCCGCGGCGTAAGATCAAATACCAGTATCTGCGCATTTGTGGGAACAATTCGCTCCCATTGCCAGGTAAAGTTTCCGGGCATAATCGCTTGGGGATAATATCCGCCGGACTTTGACAGCATGACACCGTATTTTCCTGCCGGAACGGAGAATTGCGTCCATCCGAAAAAGAACACTGCTGCCGCACACGCGAGTACAATCAGTGTAACAATAATCAATTTACGAAATGCTTTCATAATTTCATCCTCTCATAGCTTGCTGCAATTTGTAGGTTTTCCAAACGCTAGACTTTAAACTTGCCGACTTCTTCCGTTAAATTTCCAATGCTCCGTTTATTCTGCTGCGTTATGTCATTTACTTCTTGAACGGCATTATTGATCTGGCTTGCTCCTGCAGCCATTTCGCTCATACCGTCGGTAATGATGCGGGTAAGATCGGCGAGGTTTTTCATCTCTTGTGCAACGCTTTCTCCGCCTTTCAGCATCTCCTCCGAGCCTGCTTGTACCTCCGTGGTTACCATATTGATATTTTTAATAGCGGTCAGTACTTCTTTGCTTCCGTTTTCTTGTTCGCGCATCGCATGGGTGAGCATATTGCTCATCTCCTTTACTTGCTCTGCTAAATGAAAAATGGCATTGAATTTTTCTTCTACTGTTTTGGAGGCGGTAGAAAGCGTTTCGATTTCTCCGCTGAGCGTTTTAAGCGTTGCCGTTATGGTCTTTCCTTGCATGGCTGAATCTTCCGCTAATTTTCTAATTTCATCCGCAACAACGGCAAAACCTTTTCCTGCTTCACCGGCATGTGCGGCTTCGATAGCGGCATTCATTGCGAGCAGGTTTGTTTGAGATGCAATATGCTGAATAACACTAGAGGCTTCCATCAGCGAACCGGATTCTTCGGCGATTTTTTGCGTTACGGCATTCGAGGTTACGAGCGTTGCTTTACCGTCATCGGTTGCGCTTACGAGGCTTTTTACCGCTCCGTTTGTTTTTTCGAGCGTACCGGTAATGGACGCAATATTCGCTACCATTTGTTCAATCGAAGATGACGATTGCGCGACGCCGGTTGCCTGCGTTTGGATACTACCATTGAGCTGCTTAATGGTACGGATAATTTCCTCGACGGTTGCCGCCGTTTCGGTAACGCTTGCCGACTGCGTGAGCGCTTGTTGTTTAACGCCTTCGATATTGGCGCTGATTTCATGTACGGCTTCCGCCGTTTCTACCATATTGTGCGCAAGTTCATTACCAATGGCTTCCATTGCGGAACTGTTTACTCCAATCGACTGTATCGTATGCCCGATTTTTTCAATTGTTTGATTAAAGTATTCGGCCATATCGGTAACTTCATCATTTCCCGTAACCGGCAGTCTGACCGTTAAATTTCCTTCGCCTTGCGAGATGTCTTTTAATGCATAGACCGCTGTCTGAACAGGCTTTACCAGTTTGAGGGCAACAAAATAGACGACGATAATCGAAACAATCAAGATACAGATTCCGATACTCATCATCGTGATACTCATCGAATTGATTGTCCCCATAAATTCATGATAGGGAGCATTAATAATAATCGTCCATCCTGTTATGCTGCTTTTGGCATACGAGGCTATTTTTGAAATGCCTTTATATTCATAATAACCGATGGCGGGTTTTTGTGCTTGTATGGCAATTTGCTCAAATACGCCAAGGCTGGTAAGGTTTATATCGGTCTTGCCCATCTCAGAAGCATTAAACAGCGATTCCACCAAGGAAATGTCTCTATCAGCGATGGTTGTTCCCGTTAAGCCGATAATATAACAGATGCCGCTTTTACCGACGACAATATCTTCGATATTTTGTGAAAGGAGCAATCCGCTGACATCAGCTGAAAGGACACTGTGCACATGATGGTTTTTATCGAATATTGGAACTGCGAGCGTTATGACGAGCGTCCCTCTTGCCCGCTCTCTATACGGTTCGGAAATAAAAGGAGTGCCTGAAAGAGCTGCCTGAAACCATGCTCTATCGCTTACTTGGACGGTATTTCCTACATAATAGAATGTGCCGTTCGGATCGGTTATATCCAATTCAACGATCTTGTTGTTTGCAGCAGCTTCTTTTTCTAAAAGAACCACTCGTTCTTGATATGAATATGCCGGATCGGTTAAAAACGGCATACGCGCAATACCGTTAAGCAATTGATAGAGTGCGGTTATTCTTCCGTCAATAATTTCTGCAACGTCTGCTGCCTTGTCCGTTAAATGTGTTTCGACTTTTTCGGTTACCGCTTTACGCGCAATACGGATTGCGAGTACCGCTTCGGTAACACCGGCAACTACTATCAAAAGACCGAAAATGAGGATGAGTTTATAGCGGATTGGAAACCGTTTCGGTGTTGTTTTTTTCATAGAGGTAAGGCTCCTTTCCAAACTTGGATGTAATTCAGCGTCTAGTGAGGTAACCGCATTAAATACATTTTAGCTCTTTTATTTATACCTGTCTATGCGGTTGTCTCGATGTTAATGACCGTGTCGGCGATATTCAGCGTCGACTTACGGTGCGAAACGAGGACAACTGTCTTTCCGGCGCCGGATTCCTTGAGCGATTTAAGGATGATACGCTCGTTAAGGGCATCTAAATTGCTGGTCGGCTCATCGAGGAGAAGGAACGGAGCGTCGTGTAAAAATGCACGGGCGAGCCCGATACGCTGCTTTTCTCCGCCCGACAGGGTGTCGCCGAGTTCTCCGACCGGCGTATTATAGCCATCGGGAAGGGTGGTAATAAAATCGTGGATTGATGCTTTTTGTGCTGCCGCAATGACTTCTTCTTCCGACGCATCCAACTTGCCGATTTTGATATTGTCGGCAATCGTGCCTTTGAAGAGCTGGCTTTCCTGCGTAACGCAGGATTCTATCGCCCGCAACGCTCCGGTCGGAATCATTTTTATGTCCTCTCCGGAGATGCGTATCGCGCCTTTTTGCACTTCCCAAAACCGCATCAGCAGTTTAAGCAGAGTAGACTTACCCGATCCGCTTGCGCCGTGTATGCCGGTAATGCTATCTTTTTGAATGACGGCGCTGTAATCGTGCAATATCCGTTCGTTGCCGTAGCTGAAATCAATATGATCGGCAGCAGCGCCTTCAAATGATCGCAGTTTGCCGTCAGCAGGGATTTCTTCTACGAGCGGCTGTTCTTCCAACAGACTCAGAATACGGTCGCCGCTTGCCAATGTTTGATGTAAATTGTTGGAAAGCTGCGCAAGGGCGAGCACGGGGCCGAAAGAGGCGCTCATGCCGAGTGTTATTCCTACGGCGGCGGCAAAATCGATGCTTCCCTGCCGGAAGAGTACAATAGAAAGAAAAAGTTGAGCAAAAGTAAAGAACAAAACGACCGTGTTCGTTTCAATACGCTGCCGCGCTTCCTGTGTACTTAAATATTCCCCGCCTTTCCCGAGATTATTCGAGCGCTGCCGCAGCTCGGTTCGAATACGTTCCCCCGCCCCGTATTGGATAATTTCTTCCAAGCCGCGCAGGGCTTCAAGAACAAAGCTGTTTAAGTTTCCGAATTCCGTTCTAAAGGCAAGCCCTTGTTCGCTTGTCCGCTTGCCGTTGCGCAGGGGAATAATCACGCCTACCGTAATATACCCTGCGAGCGCGACCGGTACCGCAATAAGACTGCGGCTGCCGAGAAAGAGCAGCATACAAAGGGAGGTCAGCACCGCGATAACGATGGGGGAGATAGTATGGGCATAAAACACTTCCAGCAGCTCGATGTCGATGGTTATCAGTGAGATCAAATTCCCTTTATCTTTGCCCTCCAGTTTTGCCGGAGCGAGCTTCCGTAAGACACTGAATACCTTATGCCGAATAATTGCCAAAAGCTTAAACGCGATATAGTGATTGCAGTATTGCTCTCCATAGTGGAGCGCACCGCGAAGAACGCCGAGAATGATGACCGTTATAGCAATCTGTTTAAGGCTGAGTCCGAAGAATGTCTTTCCGTTCGCGATCGGTA
>CAJPTT010000118.1 GCA_905373565.1 uncultured Treponema sp.
CTGAAACATCGCAAATAAATTTAAGGAAAATCTCTAAAAAACTAAAGTTTTTAGAGATTCCCAACTGAATTTTAAAACGCACCAATCTGCCGATTAGTCTTTGTTCCGATTCGTACAGAGGGTTATCTCACATGCCGCGTCGGGGGTGTTGATTAGTCGGCGCGATTCTCGTCTTCACTCACCCCATGAGGAGTCCCCTTTCACCAGCCCAAAAATATCCCTAGCAGACGGTTAAACACATCAGGTAGAGTAGATAAAACTCGCGTTCAAAAATGAACAAGGATGTGCATTTTTGAGCGAGGATGGCGCTGGTTCTAAACAACAGTGAAGATTTAAGCAATAAAGGATTGGTTGCCGATACTTGTACAGAGGCTTATTGTTATGAACATAAAACTGAAAATCGGAATTTTATCGGGTATACTGGTGTTATTGCTGCTCATTGCAGCCGGAACATTTTTGCAGATATCAAAACCGGCAGACGTATTGGAAGACCGGATTATACAGCTTGCAAGTTATGAACGTAACATGCTCTACGTGCGCGGAACCGTTTACCATTACGGCACTGCCGGTGTGCATATTCCCAACTCTGTTATCGGCGCCTTAAGCCGACATGAACCGATATTGGTCGATGTGGAACATACGACAGAAAAATATATGAAAAAAGATACTGTACTGCGAAATACTCTTTCAGCGTATTTTACCTCCGCCCGTTCAATAAATGCGGAATATACCAATCTTATTAACGATTATAATCAACTCGGCGCTGCCAATCCGAAACCTTTTGATGGTGCGAAGCTGGAAGCAATCGAAAAACTTATCGCCGTTCATGTTAATGATTTTGAAGCAGTGTATAATGCGCTGCATAATACAGCCGTTTATTATCGAAAACAAGCGACAATTCTTTCGGGTATATTGATTTCTGTAACGTGGCTGTTAGGACTCTTTGTGACATGGGCGCTGGCACAGACTATTTATACTATATTGCTTGCCCGTAATGCAAAAAAACGGATTGTGCTTAAAGCGGGGCCGAAAACCGACGAATTGACCGGCGTATTACCGCAGGCGGAAGTCGGTACCGAAGCATCCCGTTACCGGATGGAACAATCGGCACAGCCGCGATTATCGGGTTCTAAATTCGGCAGCGATAAAACGGGGGGATTATATACAACGGGAATACCGAATAGCGCCACCGGTAGAGAGAGTCGGCTTCATTTGAATACACAGGTCGATACAAAGGATACGGTTTTTGCTGAAAATCCGGCTGCTCTTATCGAACGGAATACTCAATTGGAACAAGATATTGCCGATCTGCAGCGCAGCTATGATTCACTGGAAAAGAAACATACCGATTTACAGACAACATATAAGAATATGCAGGTAGCAGCCGAAAAAGAAAGTGCCGGTTACCATCAATCGGCTGCTCAATTGAAAGAAGTTCTCTCTTCGGTACAGCAAACGGCCGAAACCCATCGCACCGATTCCGAAACGGCAAAAAAATTGGTGGAAACATTTAAAACCGGCCATGAACTGTTCAGAACAACCCACGATCACATGCAGTTTATCATCCAAAACGTTTCGAAAATTCAAGAAATGTCCGAAATTATCGAAAATATCGCGGAACAAACGAAAATGCTCAGCATGAATGCCGCGATTGAAGCGGCGCATGCAGGGGAGGCAGGTAAGGGATTTGCCGTTGTCGCGGAAGAATTGAGTCGGCTTGCCGCTGCCGCATTGGAAAGTTCCCATGATATAGGCGGAACGATAAAGCAGGTAGTAACGGTTATCACCGGCATTGGAACCACCGGTGATGAACTGGATCAGGCCTTTGAGAAAATTCATCTGCAAACGGATGCCATCTATACATCGTTGGTAGACTTTTCGTCAAAAATTGAAAAAACCGGCGATGAGGCAAAAAACGCTTTAATACATTTTTCTACTTTAGCGTAAATGCTGTTTAAGAATGCTGAGCAGAGGAACGCTTTAAAGCTCTGTAGGTTTGCGAGGTTTTCTTCTATAGAGATACCCTATAGCTGCATACCGTTTAAAAGTGCTTTGAGTGCCGAAAGTTCCTCTGCAGTAAGCGTAACGCCCTTTCCCATTTTTTCATGATCGGGGGACCAGCTGCGGAGATCGTATTTGGGGTCGCGTTTGTTCCATGCAACCGAGTTTAATTCCATCGTCCATCCGCTTTTAGAAGTAGAAAGAACCCCGTATTTTTGTGTAATTTCATAGCTGAATTCATCCGCCATACCTACCTCCAAGGTTTATTGAGTAAACGCATTATAAAATTTTAAGCGTTTGCTTTCCTTCTACACAAAATTTTGTGTATTTTTTTCAGGGTAAGGGTAAACGCATCAGATAAATAGATAAAAATCGCAGAATAATGAGACTGGGACTCCATTTGAACCGCGAAGCGGTGAAACTCTGGAGACACGGTCTCATTATTCTGCGGGGATATTCAAGAAACCTCTGATGCGTTTACCCTGCTGTCCATGTAGTTGTTATAGCACAATCTCATCAATAGAGCTACTTAAAAAGAGCTACTTAAAAAAATATTTTACTTTTTTTGTTGCATATGCTTGACATAAATGTAATCTTTTGTTAACATACCATCATACAAGGAGTTCCTTGTAAGGAGGTTACTATAAGTCAAAGGCGTTCGTAAAAGTATTGATAAGTGTGAATGATTTATACTCTATTTTAAACCGCTCCATCTTGCATACTCCTGGAGCGGTTTTTTTATGCCCTCGACAATTTTATCCGTGTATAGCGCAGGTCAATATTTCAGTTTTTTTACTCTCCATTTCCGGTATTTTGCGGTATTGAATATACGCTCCGGTTGATGTGTCGTCTATTTTTTTAAAACTGTAAAAATATACGGTTTTACCGGATTTATTGTATAAATATACTTGATATAATGAAAAGATTATGTATAATTGGTTACTATCTATAACTACATTTTAAAGGAGAAGTAGAGTATGAAGCGTAAAATGATATGCTTATTAACTGCTCTTGTGAGCGTCGCGCTGATTTTAGCAAGCTGCGGCGGGCAGAGCGGTGGAAAAACTTCAGCAGCCGGTTCGTCCGGTGCCGAATTTATTATCGGAAACGGCGCCGAACCGCAGAGTTTGGACCCTGCAAAAATTCAGGGTGTGCCTGAACACCGCATCAATATGGCGTTGTTTGAGGGGTTGGTAACGTATGATCCCAAAACCGGTAATGCAATTCCGGGCGTTGCGGAATCATGGGATATCAGTGAGGATGGCATGACCTATACCTTCCACCTGCGCAACGCGGAATGGAGTGACGGTACGCCGATTAACGCAAAGACATTTGTCGATTCTTGGCTGCGCACGCTTGCGCCCGAAACGGGTTCTCAGTATGCCTTTATGATCAATATGATTGTAAAAGGCGCCGAAGATTATAACTCCGGTAAAGCGGGTGCTTCTGCTGTTGCAATTAAGGCTATCGATGACAAAACCTTTGAGGTACAGCTGACCGGTCCCGCTCCTTATGCGATCGACGTTATTGCGCACTACGCCTTTAATGCGGTACCGCTGCATGCAATTGAAAAATTCGGTGCCGACTGGATTAAACCCGGTAATTTTGTCGGAAACGGAGCCTTTGTGCTTGAATCATGGACACCGCAGGAAAAAGTTACCGTCGTACCGAACGAGAAGTACTGGAATAAAGAAAATGTGCATCTTTCTCGCATAACGTTCTTACCGATCGAAGACAGCAACACGGCGTTTGAGAAGTACAAGGCCGGAGAGATAGATTGGAATACCGGTATTCCCGTTCCTCGTATCGATGAAGTGAAGCAGCTGCCCGACTATCAGGTTGCGCCTCAGCTTTCTACCTATTACTATATCTTTAACGTAAAACGCGGCCCCCTGCAGGATGCCCGTGTACGCAAGGCGTTAACGATGGCCTTAGATCGCGAGGAATTGGTAGAAAAAGTAACAAAAGGCGGTCAGCTTGCAACCCGTTCCATTGTTCCCCCGATGGCAGGTTATACGCCCGGTGAAGGCGCAGGCTATGATCCCGAACAAGCGAAAAAGCTCCTTGCGGAAGCGGGCTATCCCGACGGAAAGGGCTTTCCTGTCATGACGGTTATTTATAACACGCTTGAAGGTCATAAGCTCATTGCCGAATATGTGCAGGAATCGTGGAAGCGGAACCTCGGCGTCGACATCAAGATTCAGAATTATGAATGGAAAACATTCCTTGATATGCGTAACCAGCATGACTTCGATATTTCCCGTGCAGGATGGGTTGGCGACTATCAGGATCCCAATACCTTCTTGGAGATATTCCTAACCGATAGCGGTCTTAATGACGGTCAATACAGTAATCCCAAGTATGATGAATTGGTACGTAAAGCTGCGAATATGAAAGGCGGCCCGGAGCGTTTCCAAGTTCTGCACGATGCGGAAGCGGTATTCTTGGAAGAAGACCAGGGAATATTACCGATGTATTCGTATGTCAGCCAGAATCTCATTGATACGACAAAGTGGGAAGGCTGGTATGTCAATCCGCAGAATATTAATCCGTATGTCGGTATTAAGAAAGTAAAATAATGAGCTCTCTCTTGGAACCTGAGGTTTCAAGATGTTTCTATGGTGCCGGTTGATTCTTTAGCAGATCATTCCGGCGCTGCAGGAGCTTGGGGATGGCGAAAAAGTAACCGACTTTTGAGACGTCTCCGAGCTCCTTTAAATTAAAAAATGTGAGTGGAGTATTGATATTATTCGCAAGGATACCGGTTTATCATAATGAACGAACGAGTCGGTATCTCTCTTTTAATTCTAATCAATGCTTCCGTAAACACGCACGAATAGCAGGAAACGACTAACATTGTTTTTAACTGTTTCCTGAATCCTAAAAGTATTTGGGGGAAGCATGATTCGATTTATCATACGCCGGTTAATCAGCTTGATTCCGACGCTTTTTTTAATTGTAACATTCAGCTTTTTTATCATGAAAGTTGCGCCCGGCGGCCCTTTTTCCGCTGAACGGAATCCGCCGCCTGAGGTGCTTGCAAACATCAATAAGGTCTATCATTTAGACGAGCCGTTGCCCAAGCAGTATGTGCGGTATTTGGGGAATATGCTGCGGGGAGATCTCGGCCCGTCGTTCAGATATAAAGATTACACTGTCAATGATTTGATCGGCAATACCATGCCGAATTCGCTTATTCTCGGTATTACCGCCCTTTGCAACGCTCTTGTGTTCGGTTTGCTGGTTGGGCTTATTTCTGCGGTAAAGCGCAATTCCGTTGCCGATTATGCGGCGATGTCCGTAGCGG
Source organism: uncultured Treponema sp. (assembly GCA_905373565.1). Taxonomy (GTDB): domain Bacteria; phylum Spirochaetota; class Spirochaetia; order Treponematales; family Treponemataceae; genus Treponema. Next base: position 5,309 of record CAJPTT010000118.1, read on the forward strand.
TTATCGGTATTTCGATACCGCTGTTTGTTGTCGGCCCGCTTTTAATGCTCCTTTTTGCGGTAAAGTTGAAATGGCTGCCGACCTCCGGTTGGATAACCGGCCGTCAAGGGCTCAAGACGCTTGTTATGCCGGCGCTTGCGCTGTCGCTGCCGTATTTTGCGTATATTGCCCGCCTTTCCCGCGCCAGCGTGTTGGAGGTGCTTCGGTCGGATTACATTCGCACTGCATACGCGAAAGGGCTTTCGTATCCTGTCGTTCTCTTTAAGCATGCACTCAAGGGTGCGATGCTGCCGGTTATCAGCTATCTTGGGCCCGCCTTTGCAGGTATTATCACCGGCTCTGTTGTTATCGAAAGAATCTTCTTGGTTCCCGGGCTCGGTACCTTCTTTGTACAGTCCGCGCTTAATCGCGACTATACGCTGATTATGGGAACGGTGGTTATGTATTCCATCATTTTGATTTTGATGAATTTTGTTGTTGATATTCTCTACGCGGTTATCGATCCCCGCATTTCATATAAGTGAGGCTAAGATGGACGTTAAACAAACGGACGGCACAAACCAAACTCAGGAAGGCACACCGGTTAAAACGAATGATGGACTTCCGGTTAATGAATTCAACCAATCGATGAAGCCGATATCTCTCTGGGATGATGCATGGCGGCGCCTGAAAAAAAACAAAATGGCGCTTATGGGGCTGTTCATTGTGGGTTTTTACGCAGCAATTTCGCTTTTAGCGCCGATTTTGCCGATTTATTCTTATTCCGAGCAGACGATTATCCATCAAAACTTGCCACCTTCTCTTAGTAAGGCAGGGGATATGATGGTGCGCGTGCTTCGTGCGGATATGATGCGTACGGCAAAAAAAGAAGGGCGCGCTGACCTTTCCGAAAAACAAAAGGAAGAACTCGCGGCTTTACAGCAGGAAGTAGCGAACAATCCGGTGCACAACCGCTGCTATCTTTTAGGTACGGATGCGCTCGGGCGGGATATGTTTGCCCGTGTCGTATACGGCGGACGCATTTCCATTATGATCGGATTGATCGGTACGATTACTTCGCTTTTTATCGGCGTACTAGTCGGCGCGGTGAGCGGTTATTTCGGCGGCTGGCTCGATAACGTATTGATGCGCTTTGTCGATATCATGTACGGTTTGCCGTATATGCTTGTCGTTATCATTATGATGGCGATCTTGGGGCAAAATATCGTCATTCTGTTTGTCGCGATTGCACTTGTTTCGTGGCTGACCATCGCGCGCGTTGTACGCGGACAGGTTATCAGCTTAAAGAATGCCGAATTTGTCGAAGCTGCCCGTTCGATGGGGGCTTCTACGCCGCGTATTATCTTCCGGCACATACTGCCGAATACGCTCGGTATCATCATCATTTACTCAACGCTTTCCATCCCGGGCTTTATTATGAACGAGAGTTTTCTATCGTTCTTAGGGCTCGGTGTTTCGGCGCCCCGCGCTTCATGGGGCTCGCTTGTGTCCGATGGTGTAAACGTAATGACGCTCTATCCGTGGCAGCTGTTGGTTCCGGCAATCGCAATGACGGTTTTCTTATTTGCAATGAACTTTCTCGGCGACGGTCTCCGCGATGCCTTCGATCCTCAGAGTAAAAATAGGGTGTAACGATGAATAATCAAAAATCAGACGAGAAAATCTTACAGGTTAAAAATTTACAAACGTGGTTCTGGACTGATGCCGGTATCGTAAAGGCTGTCGACGGCGTTTCTTTCGATTTGCATAAACGCGAAATGCTGGCGATTGTCGGCGAGTCCGGTTCGGGAAAGAGCGTAACCAATTTAGCGATTATGAACCTTATTCCCAATCCTCCGGGGAAAATTATCGGCGGCGAGGTGTGGTTCG
>CAJPTT010000119.1 GCA_905373565.1 uncultured Treponema sp.
GTTCCAAACAGTATCGAGTTTTTCATCAGGAAAACTCGAAGCTAAAAAATGTACAGGGATGTACATTTTTTAGCGATGCCATCCTTGGCAGTTCTGGTCGAATAGTCTCAATTTTTCCGCGGGGAACACGAACATTGTACTTCCTTGTACAATGTTCGTGTCAAGTTTTTCTAGCGAAAAACTTGTTGCTGATTAGCATCACCGCCATCCATGGCGGATATGAAAAAACAGCCTGATGCGTTTTCCTGTGACACACTGCGGTCTTGCATAATCTTTTCCTTTATGGTATTATCCATAAAGAACTTTATTATCCTTATAAGTCTTGGCAGGAGTCGTTCAAACGGCTCTTTTTTTGTTTACGGGAGTTGATGCAATGGAATATGTGCAAAAAGAAACCGTTCCGTATTTTACCGATTACGAACAGCTGATTACCGGTCTCGGATACAAATTGGTGGATTTGCAGATCATTCGTCAAAAATCACTGTGGCTTGTAAAAGCCGTTATTTACAGTAAAAACGGAGTCGGAATAGACGATTGCTCAAAGGTGCATCGAGCGTTATTATCACGCGCGGAAGTGTTGCTCAATTCTCAAGATATTCAGATGGAAGTAAGCTCTCCGGGTCTTAACAGGGTGATAAAAAATGCAGCGGAATTTCAGGCCTTTATCGGCGAGAATATAAAGGTGTTGGAAGTTTCCCGTCCCGATTGGCTTGAAGGTGAATTGCTGGCGGCGGATACGGCAGGTATCCGTTTAAACATTTCCGGCGGGCAGAGGGATATCCGGTATGCGGATATAAAAAAAGCGAAATTGAATAAGATCTAAGGAGTCGGGTTAATGGCTGGGGTAAAGATTGAAGACGTCCGTAAATTCGCATTGGAAAAAGAACTGGATGAAGACCTTGCATTTAAAATTGTTGAACAAACATTAAAAGCTGCGTATAAAACAGCCTTTAAAACCGATGTTAATGCGGTTGTTATTACCGGCGACGATGCGGTAAATATCTATGCGCGTAAAAAGATCGTTGATGATGTTGTGAATCCTGTACTGGAGGTGGATATAGAAGAAGCTGCAAAACTTGCACCCGATTGTGAACTTGGAGATGAACTCTTGTTTGAACTTGATCCTAAGACATTCAAACGTGGCTCAATTCAAGCGGGGGTGCAGCGCGTGCATCAGTCGACGAGAGAAATTCAAAAGGACAGCATTTATTCCGAATATAAGGCAAAAGAAGGTGAAATTATCATCGGCTATTACCAGCGGAAGAAAAATGATAATATCTATGTCGATCTCGGAAAAGTCGAAGGTCTTTTACCGCGAAAATTTCAACTTCCGCAGGAAATATATCATCCGAACGATAGAATAAAAGCCCTTATAAAGGAAGTAAAAAAGCACCGGCAGTCAAATGTCGTGCAGCTTATTCTTTCGCGTACCGATCCCGATTTTGTGCGCCGTTTAATGGAGCTTGAAGTTCCTGAAATTTATGATAACATTGTCGAGTTGTATAAAATTGTTCGTGAACCCGGTTACCGGACAAAGATCGCCGTTATCTCTCATAGAGATGATGTGGATCCCGTCGGCGCCTGCGTAGGGCCTAAGGGCGCCCGTATTCAAACGATTATTACCGAGCTGGAAGGTGAAAAAATCGATGTGCTTGAGTACTCAAGTGATCCGGCTGTGTTTATTGCCAATGCGCTTTCTCCCGCTGATGTCTTAGATGTTGTTATTCTTGATGAAGAAAAACGTACTGCGCTTGCCGTTGTTGCGGAAAGTCAGCTTTCAATTGCAATCGGAAAGCAGGGCCTGAATGTTCGATTGGCGAACAGGCTGGCGGATTGGAGTATCGATGTAAAGACCGAAAAACAGTTCCAAGAAATGGATATTCATGCCGAATCCCGCAAGGCTGCGGAAGATCTGTTCAGTGATGAAGCTGTTTTATTGGCAGAGGTTGAGGGTATCGATCCCAATGTTTTGACGCTTTTGCATGAACATCATATTGAAACGGTTGAGCAATTATTGGATATTTCGCATAAGGAGCTTTGTGCACTTCCCGGTATGTCTGAAGAGAAGGCTCATGCGCTTGAAGCGCTCATAAATGAATCATTTGAAATTATTGATGAAAATCAAGAGCCTGTGCAAGAAACACAATCCGAAAATCAAACAATGTCTGCATCGGATTCCGATGCGGAAGAAATATACGAGTGTCCCGACTGTGGTGCTCCGATTACGATCGATATGACAGTCTGTCCTAACTGTGGTGTCGGTTTAAGTTTTGAATACGAGGACGAAGAATAGGAGTTGTATGGCAGAAGGTATCGAAAATACTCAAGAGCAAAAAGTTATCCTCAAAAAGGCAAAGCCTGATTTGGCTTCAATGCAGCAAGCTCAGCCCCAGGTACAGCAGACCGCGGAACAGAGACCGGTACGAACCATAAAGCGTAAGCTGAAACCGGTCGCACACCCTACGACGAATTCCGCTCAGTCCAACGCTGCAGGGGATCGTTCTGTCGGCGAACCGAAGCGACGCGCTGTTGTATCGTCAACTCCTACGGCTTCTTCCATCAAGGTGAAAAAGATACCGGATCATTCGGTGCAGTCTTCGGAACGAAAAAATTCCGGTCATGTGCAGAGTGAGGAAAACCGGCGCATACAAAAGCACGGCGGCGAACGCACTGAGCGCTATGATAGAAACCGATCCGAAAAGTCGGCACGGAAAGACCGCCTTGACGCTCAAGTACAAACTCAACAAACACAATCGGATAATAAGAATCAAATCCGTTCACTGGATTTAAGCAGTAAACGGCCGGATCGCCGTGCGGGAAATCTCGCAGGCGGCTCCAAATCGATGAATCGTTTCGGCAACCAAGGTAATCGGCATAAGTCCGGTTTTGCAGGCGGACAAGGGCGATCACAGCAGCAGGAAGGACGCAGCGATCAAAACAGTCGCGGAGGACGTAGCGGCGGCTATTCGTCGGATAGACCGCGTACGGGCGGCTTTAATAAACCCGGTTTCCAAGGCGGACAGAATAGAGGCGGTGCCGGCGGTCGGCCGATGTCAAGCCCGATGCCGCTTGAAACCAACAAACAGAATACTAAAAAAGCGTTTAAGGGCAAAAAAACCTATTCACGCAAGGATCAGGAAAGCGAATTCTTTGAAGAGAAGCTACTGCAGCAAAAGAAGAAAGCTAAAGAAAAGGTAAGCGCCGTTCCCAAGAGCATCGAGATGATGGAATCCATTTCCGTTGCGGAATTGGCTCGAAAGATGAATCTTAAAGCATCGGAACTTATCGGTAAGCTGATGGAAATGGGCATGATGGTAACGATGAATCAGTCCATCGATGCGGATACTGCGACCATCCTTGCTTCGGAATACGAATGCGATGTGAAAATCGTCAGTCTTTATGATGAAACCATTATCGAGACTGTTAGCGATGAAGATGCCGAGCTGTTGACTCGTCCTCCGGTTGTTACCATTATGGGACATGTCGACCACGGTAAGACCAAGACACTGGATGCTATTCGCAGTACCAATGTTACTGCCCATGAATTCGGCGGTATTACGCAGCATATCGGCGCCTATATGGTGTCTACTCCCAAGGGAAATATTACTTTCCTTGATACGCCCGGACATGAAGCATTTACGATGATGCGTGCGCGCGGCGCCGAGGTTACCGATATCGTCGTGTTGGTAGTTGCAGCCGATGACGGCGTTATGCCCCAGACGATTGAAGCGCTCAATCACGCGAAGGATGCAAAGGTTCCGATTATCGTTGCGATCAACAAGATCGATAAACCGGAAGCCAATCCCGATAAGATAAAGACTCGCCTCGGTGAACTCGGCCTTGTTGCCGAAGAATGGGGCGGAGATACGATCTATGTTCCTATTTCGGCCTTGCAGAAAAAAGGTATCGACGAATTGCTTGATGCAATTCTGTTACAAGCGGAAGTGTTGGAGCTCAAGGCAAACTATAGCTGCCGTGCGGAAGGAAAGGTTGTTGAGTCTAAGATCGATCACGGGCGCGGCGTTGTCGCAACGATTATCGTACAGCGCGGAACCCTTCATACCGGCGATCCCTATGTCGCAGGTGTGTATTCGGGACGTGTCCGCGCTATCTTTAACGACAAAGGCGAAAAAATTGACGAAGCGACGCCGAGTATGCCGGTGGAGATTTTGGGACTTGAAGGAATGCCCAATGCGGGAGATCCCTTCCAAGTAACCGAATCCGAACGCATGGCTCGTCAGATTTCGTTAAAACGGCAGGAGCTCAAGCGGTTCGAAGATTCACGCAATGTGAAGAAGGTAACGCTCGATAACCTGTATGAAACGATCACCGAAGGCGAAGTCCTTGAACTCAAAGTAATTATTAAGGGCGATGTGCAGGGATCGGTAGAAGCCTTAAAGCAATCGCTTGAAAAGCTGTCTACCAAAGAAATACGCTTAAATGTTATCCATGCGTCTGCCGGCGCTATCAATGACTCCGATGTTATGCTTGCAGCGGCGGATTCCAATGCGATTATTATCGGCTTCAATGTTCGTCCTACGTCGCAGGCAAAGGCGCTTGCCGAACAGGAAAAAGTCGATATTCGTAAATATAACGTTATCTATAAAGCGGTTGAAGAAATTCAGCAAGCGATGGAAGGAATGCTCAGTCCCGATATTAAAGAGAATGTTATCGGTATGGCTGAAATCCGCAGCGTAATTAAAGTACCTAAGGTCGGTAATATCGCCGGTTCTTACGTACTTGAAGGTACGGCAAAGCGGAATAGTACGGTTCATCTTATCCGCGATGGAATCGTGGTGTTCTCCGGTAAGCTCGCGTCCTTGCGCCGGTTTAAGGATGACGTTAAGGAAGTGGCCGCCGGTTATGAATGCGGTATCGCGCTTGAGAACTTCAACGACATAAAAGTGGGCGATCAGCTTGAGATTATCGAAACCGTCGAGGTGGCACGCAAGCTGACTGATACGCAACGCTATGAAGCGCCCGAAGTCCATACCGGCGACCACGGAGAAGCAGCCGAATGAGTGAGTTCCGTTTGGATAAACTTGCGGAGCAAATCCGCGAGGAAATTTCCCGATTGATTTTTTCGGGAAAGATAAAAGACCCGCGCGTTTCCAACTTTCTTTCGATAAACAGAGTGGAAGTGTCCGGCGACCTTGCATACGCAAAGGTGTACGTTTCAAGCTTTATGGATGCGCACAAGACAAAGCAGGGTGTCCGGGGCTTGGAAAACGCGGCGGGATTTATCCGCACAAGCTTGGCAAAAAAGCTGCATATCCATCAGTGCCCTCAGTTTACCTTTATCTATGATGAAAGTATCGAAGAAGGCTTTAATATGGTAAAAAAACTTGAAGCCTTAGAAGCTGCGTCGGATTCCGGGAACAATGCCCACGAGTGAACTTCAATTTATTATCCCCTTTGCAAAACCGTCCGGCATTACCAGCTTTACCTCTCTTTGGCAGGTAAAGCATGCGCTCGGTACTAAAAAAGTGGGGCATACCGGTACGCTCGACAGCTTTGCTGACGGCTTACTCGTATTGCTTTCCGGGAAGCTGACCAAACTTGTACCGTATATCACGGATTTTGATAAAACCTATCGCGTGCTGTTCTATTTCGGGAAAGAAACCGATACGCTCGACCCCGAAGGAACCGTCATCGCCGAAAAGCCGCTTCCGGTGTATGCCGACTTTATTGCGGCAATCAATCAGTTGACCGGAACCATCGAGCAAGTGCCGCCTGTTTATTCGGCGGTAAAGCAGGCGGGTGAGCGGCTTTCCGATAAAATACGGCGCGGAGAAGCGGTAACCGTGCCGCCCCGAACCGTTACCATCTATAGCATCGGCATCGAAGAAATTTTTTATGAACCGGAAGCTGATACGGCGAGTTTCGAAAACCCCTGGTCGGATACGGGCGCCGAACCTCTTGAAGCGGATGCAGCAGCATTGAGTACGGCTCAAAAAGTATCAGGCGCCGAAAAATCCGAAGCGGGCGCGGCTCAAAAAGTGCTTGGTGCCGTGCTGTGCGTGCGCTGCTCCAAGGGGACGTATATCCGTTCATTGGTGCGGGACATTGCCCATCGATGCGGTTCCGCCGCGTATGTCTATGCGCTTCGCAGAACGGCGGTCGGGCCGTTTACCCTTGAACAGGCGGTAGGTTTTTCAGCGCTGCCTCCTTTCGGAAGCGCTGCGGTGAATTTGGCAGATGTGGATTCAATCGATACGGCGTCGAAATCCGTCCATGATAGAAGGGCAGGGCAAGATGGCGCGTGCGTGCCGGATTCAAAGCCTGTATCGTATTCGATTACCGAAGAAGAGATAAGGCGGGCGGCGCTGCCTTTAAATGAAGAAATCGCCCGCGCTATGCATTTTCAAACAGCGGCGCTTCAAGAGAAATATTATCCTGCGTTTATGAACGGGAAGTCCATCAGCGGGCACTGGTTTACGGAAGCGCAGCCGCTTTCTGACGGCGGAACCATCGCGGTGTTTTACGAAAAACGTTGCGCAGGACTGATCACAAAAAAGGGTAGCCGGTTTCATTATCAAATGGTATTCAATCAGGGGTGATAAGATGGATGGGGTAAACGCAACAGGTCGTTTTATCATATCTGCCACGGATGGTGGTGATGCTAATTAGCAGCAAGTTTTTCCTGAGAAAAATTTGACATGAATATTGTACAAGGAAGTACAATGTTCATGTCACCCGCAGAATAAGAGCGGCAGCAGGGATTCCGCAGTATAAAAAATATTGAACGGCAAAATCCTCTTCATAATGATATTCAGTAAGCAGTGTTTTTCTCTTGTTTTCGGTCATACCAAATCCCTGATACAACAGGTTGCGTCCGTCTCTTTTTTTGCTATAATGAAGATATGGAAAAAGATTTTGACGAGCTAACCATAGCGGATGATTATATGTTCTACCGTGTAATGGAAGATCCTGATATTTGTAAAACCCTTTTAAACCGTGTTTTACAGGGCAAGGTAGAAACAATAACCGATATAGAGTTGCAAAAGACGATAGATGATGCAGGACGAGCCAAAGGAGTGCGGTTTGACGTATGGGCAAAAGACTGTAACGGGCGAATTTATGATATAGAAATGTCGTTTTCCGATAGACGTCCGTGTCTATCGGAAAACACGAGTTTTGCCATTCGGCAAAACATCGCT
>CAJPTT010000120.1 GCA_905373565.1 uncultured Treponema sp.
ACGCAATACTTCCTGTTGCAAATGCGCCGAATCGGGACCGTAATCTTCTTTAATAACTTCCATCACAAGTTCATGATAGAACGGCAATTTTTCATCATTTGCGCTCAGTGTTTTTTTAAGTGTTTTTAATAATTTGATCGGACTTGTTATATCCTCTTGCGTAACCGTTAAATCAGTCGGTAATTTTTTTCTAACTGTGAGTTTGTATTCTTCGCGGTGTAAGCGGGCAAGTTGGCGGAGCGTTTTATTAATGTCGGTGTCGAGCTTTGAAAGATGCCCGAGCGAATCTCTTAACAGTCCGCCGGTCAGCGTATCGGAGACGGAGTGGAGCGATTTACAAATTTCAGCTATTGCACGGGTATTTGCAAGCGTTGAGTTTTCATTAAGCGCCGACCACTGAAAAGTTTTATTCAGTGCAAGCATGGATGCAATACGCTGGGGGGTCAGAAACGAACAGTTAAACTGATATGAGTTAGTTAAAAAATCGAGCATTGTTTGGTATTGCGCTAATCGTGAGCCTACGATGGCAGCTCGTTCGCTATCGGCAAAACCCTCATTGCTGGGGACTTTTATTTCGGTCATGCGGCTGTCATATTTATACGGATCATCGTAGACCAAACCTTTTTTCAGTAAATTACTGCGTAGAATTTTTACTACGCTGCCGAGCGCTGCATAATTTTGCTGCAGCTGTGGAAGTAAATGTTTGTTAAACTCTTCTCGCTGTATGGCTATGTGGTGCGCTAACTCTTCAGAAAAATTTTTCGTAGATTCCATATCATCATCATCGGCATTATAAAAAAATCTTTTATACGGTTTTAAGTGGGAGCCTTCCTTCTGTGAGGAGTTGTGTTTAAAACTTCGCACATTTTTTCCAGCAGACAGGCAATTGTTGCATTTTTTTATACAATAGAGTATATTTTTATCGGATATAAAGCTAGTAGAGGGCACATGCGGCGTTTCGAAATATATACTTCGAGCGCGACAAGTGTATGAACACTGCCCCTCACATAACGGAGGAATAAAATGGTTAAAACGGTTAGAGATGTAGATCTTCACGGCAAGCGTGTTATCATGCGGGTCGATTTTAATGTTCCGATGAAGGATGGCGTTGTGCAGGACGATACGCGAATCGTTGCAGCATTACCGACTATCAAATATATTTTAGAGCAAAAGCCGCGCTCGCTGGTGTTGATGAGCCACCTTGGCGATCCTGCCAAAGATTCAAAGAAAGCTGCCGAAAAAGCGGCTAAGGATGGTAAACCGTTTGATAAGGATGCCTACATTGCCGGTAAGCATAAGATGAAGCCGGTAGCTGCCTATTTGGAAAAACTGTTAGGTATGCCTGTCCGGCTTGCCGATTCCTGCAAGGGACAAAAGGCGGTAGTCGATGCACTTCCCGAAGGCGGTATCTTGATGCTGGAGAATACGCGCTTCCATCCCGAAGAAACCTCGAAGGATAGCGCAGAGCAGGAAACACTTGCCAAAGAGCTTGCTTCCTACGGCGATGTATACGTCAATGACGCCTTCGGTACCGCGCACCGCGCTCACGCATCTACGGCAACCATCGCAAAATTTATGAAGGTAAAAGTCGCCGGTTTTTTAATGGAAAAAGAAGTTAAATATATTGAACCGATGGTAAAAAATCCGCCCAAACCGATGGTCGCCATCATCGGCGGCGCAAAAGTTTCTTCAAAAATTGCCGTACTGGACAGCCTTTTGAAAAATGCCGCTGCGCTGATTATCGGCGGCGGTATGGCGTACACTTTTCTTAAAGCGCAAGGGCATTCAATCGGGAAGTCCTTAGTCGAAGATGATTTTATCGACACGGCAAAGAAACTTTTGACCGATGCAAAGGCAAAGGGCGTTAAAATAATCCTGCCGGTAGACCATATTTGTGCCGCCTCTTTCGCCGCCGATGCAAAACCGGAAAGCGTGGACGGCTGCGACATCCCCGATTCGCTTATGGGAATGGATGTCGGACCTAAAACCATCGCGTTATACAAGTCTGAAATCTTAAACGCGAAGTCTATCGTATGGAACGGCCCGGTCGGCGTGTTTGAATTTGAAGCTTTTGCCCACGGTACGGAAGCGGTTGCCCGCCTTGTGGCCGAAGCGACCGGAAAAGGCGCAGTAACGGTAGTCGGTGGCGGGGATTCCGTTGCGGCCGTCAACAAGTTCCATCTTGCCGATAAGATGAGCCATGTGTCCACCGGCGGCGGCGCCTCACTCGAATTTTTGGAAGGGAAAACCTTACCGGGAATCGCCTGCCTCGATGCATAAACGAAACCGGCATGAAAGAATTTACCTGTGTTTCCTGTCCCATGGGCTGTAGGCTCCGAGCAATTGAAAAAGACGGCGCCTATACAATAGAAGGATATAGCTGTAAGCGGGGGCTTGAGTACGGCTTGCAGGAAATGAAAGATCCTCGAAGAAATATCAGCTCGACGGTGCGCATTGAAAACGGCTTTTTAGCGGCGCTTCCCGTTAAAACAGCGGCGCCTATTCCGAAAGGTATGATTTTTCAGGTGATGGAAGAGATAAACAAAATCAGGGTAACGGCGCCGGTAAAGACAGGAGCAGTCATTATTCCCGACGTGCTGCATACGGGCATCGACATTGTCGCAACCCGCGATATGCCATGTCGCGTTGAGTAGTGTATGATGCGGCAGTGCCGATTTTGACACGCCGCTCAATCACGAGCCGATAACAAAACGGCCGGTAATTCTTGCTGAACTACCGGCCGTTTTATTTATACATACTAGACCTGTTCGATAACTTCCTTGTCAAACAGGTCGAACATCTCTAGGGTATCTGAAAAAAACTCAGGTATAGCTTTTAGAGATGCTTCATCACTATATCTTTCCGTTAAAATTCCGCGCTTGTTGCAACGGTGTCGGTCTTGAGTTTTAAGAAAGCGGTAAATTCATCGACGGACATCGTTTTTTGCGCTCCTTTCAAAAGCCGGACGGTAACACTGTTGTTCTGCTTTTCTTTTTCGCCGACAACAAGCTGATACGGAATTTTTTGTTCCTGATATTTCCGTATCTTTGCATTCATACGGTCGGTATCAATATCAGCCTTTACGCGGAAGCCGGCTTTTGAAAGAGAGGCGGCGATACTTTCGGCATATTCGTTGAATACGGGAGCAACGGGAATAACCATTGCCTGCACCGGAGAGAGCCACGGGGGCAGCGCTCCGCCGAATTGTTCAATCAAAATACCGATAAACCGCTCCAGCGAACCGAGCGCCGCGCGGTGCAGCATGACGGGCTGATGCTTTTGGTTATCCTCTCCGATATACTCGGCATTCAATCGTTCCTTAGAAGGCAGTTGATAGTCCGCCTGTATGGTACCGCATTGCCATTCTCGACCAAGCGCATCGACAAGCGTAAACTCCAGCTTCGGCCCGTAAAAAGCTCCTTCTCCGGGGGCGATCTCGTACTCAAGACCGGCGGCTTTACACGCTTCCGCAAGCGCATTCTCCGCCCTATCCCAGGTTGCATCATCGCCGACCCGTTTTTCAGGCCGCGTGGAAAACTTGACGAGTATGGCTTTATCGTCAAAGCCGAAATCTCGATAGAGCGATTTGAGCAGGTTACAGAACTTGCAAACCTCAGAGGAAATCTGGTCTTCCGTACAGAAAATATGCGCATCATCCTGCACAAAACCACGCACCCGCATAATACCGTGCAGCGAACCGGACGGCTCATTCCGCGTACAGGAGCCGAACTCCGCAATACGCAGCGGCAAATCGCGGTAGCTCTTTATTCCCTGTTTAAAGATTTCAACATGCCCGGGACAGTTCATCGGTTTAAGCGCAAACACCCGTTTTTCGCTTTCGGTGATAAACATATTTTCCTTGTATTTTTCCCAATGCCCCGACCGAAGCCAGAGGCTCTGCGGCATAACAAAGGGGGTATTCACCTCAACATAGCCGTCCTCTTTAATCTTCTGGCGTACATGCTGCTGTACGGTTAAATAGAGCGTCCAGCCGTTCGGGTGCCAGAATACTTCGCCGGGATTGTCTTCTTCGATATGGAATAAATCGAGTTCTCGTCCTATTTTGCGGTGATCGTTTTTCTCCGCTTCCGCCTGCATCGTCAGATACGTTTTAAGATCATTGGGCGTTTCCCATGCCGTACCATAGATACGGGTCAGCATCGGGCGTTTTTCATCGCCGCGCCAATAGGCGCCCGCAATTTTTTGCAGCTTAAAACTTTGCGCGTTAATTTCTTTTGAATTGGCAACATGCGGCCCTCTGCATAAATCGACAAAATTACCCGACCGGTAAATCGAGATTTCCACATCTTGCGGTAAATCATTGATAAGCTCGCATTTGTACGGTTGATCCTTAAAAAGCTCAAGCGCTTCTTGCCGACCGATAACTTCTTTTACAAAGTTTTGCGGAGTTGATAGAAGACGGCGCATTTCTTTTTCAATGCGGGCAAGATCATCCTGCGTGATCGATGTCGGAAGGTCAAAATCATAATAAAATCCATGTTCAACAGCAGGTCCAATAGCGACCTTTGTGCCGGGGAATAAATTCATAACAGCTTCTGCCATTATGTGCGCAATACTGTGCCGTAGTAACGGTAGCTTTTCAGATTTCGGTAATGAATACTTCATAAAACCTCCCTTCTCCTATTATCTTCTATATAATAATATAAAATATGAATAAAAGCATACCGCCGAATTTTTAGGCTGTCAAGACTCCAATCAGGGGTATGTTGATTGCGGTTTTTTGCAAAATAGTATATATTTTCAGTATGCAAGAGACAGCTGATTTTTTTAACGACAGTGCCGTGATGCTTGCCGCTGAAGGGTGTCATACCGAAGCAATCGCATGCCTCCGGCGCGGCCTGCAGCTTGAACCGTACAGCAGTTTGATGTGGTTTAACCTCGGGCTCAGCTACTATGCGTTGGATGATAAAGATAACTCCCGCTATGCGCTCTATGAGGCAGCACGCTGTAATCCCTTCGATGCCGACATCTGGGATACGTTGGGAGTTGTTCTTCATGAAACCGGCGAGATGGAAGCTTCTCGGCTTGCATATACGAAAGCGCTTGAGCTGGAAACGGAAAACGGTCGCATTTGGAATAACTACGGTACACTCCTATTTAATGAAGAAAAATATGAACAAGCCCGCCGCGCCTTTGAATCTGCTTTGACACTTGCCCCCGATTCCGAGGATACGCTTTTCAATTTGCGCGATACTTATACAATGTTGGGAAACAAGAAGCTTGCAAGAAAATGCTCTAAAATAATCGATAGGCTTGCGTTAAAAAATCCGAACACAATGGTACAAAAACGGGACGGGCAGTGAGGGTCTTTTATATCGCCGAAATTACCGGTAAAGCAGGCGTGTGGGCGATTAAAAAAAATATTGCAGAGATTAAGAGCCGCTATCAGCCTGATTTTATCATTGCAAACGCCGATACGGCAACGGGTGCAGGCGGATTGGGTAAGCAGCATGCCGGTTATCTGAGGAAAATGGGGATTAATTGCATCACGGGAGGGGATTGTATCTTTCAAAAGAAGGATTTGGTCGAAAATCTTCGACAAATGCCCTTTGTACTACGTCCTTGCAACCTGCCTGAGCAAAGTCCGGGAGCCGGTTACCGCTATTTTACAACCCGAAACGGAGAAAAAGTTGCGGTTATTTCGCTTTTGGGGAGAGTAGGACGCCATCGGCTTTTAGCGAATAATCCGTTTACTTTGATGCAGGCGGTGCTCTCGAAAATAAAAAGAGAAACACCTTTTATCGTGGCGGATTTTTCTTCGACCGCTACCGCCGAAAAGCAAACCATGGCATTTTTCCTTGCAGGGAGAGTTTCCGCATTGATTGGGTCGGGTACGGGCGCCGCTACAGCCGACGAGCGGCTGATGTCCGCCGAATATGATGTATCCGTTGCCGGTTCTGCTGCTCATACCGATATGCAGCGGGCAGCCTCGGATGCGCATATTGATGCACAGACGGCGGCTGCAGAAAGAAGCGGTGAACCGCATGGCCGGAAAACCGCCTATATCACTGATGCGGGACGAACCGGCAGCTTTGACTCAGTCGGCGGACATGCCCCGTCCGGCAAGATACGGGAATACCGCACCGGCCTTTTTGAGTACCCGCAGGAAATATGGCAGCGGGTCTGTGTACAGGGGGTGGATATTGAACTGGACGGGGCGGGCGGCGCCCTGTCGATCAGTCGCGTTCGTATCGAAATGCCTACTGCTGCGGTATCTCATGTATCATAAATCTGAAAAAAACTTGATGAGCTTTTCACGGATGTCTGATTCAACTGAGGTTGGAGGGTTTTTATGGAAAAAACAGGAAGAGTGATACGTATGCCGATAACAAAACGAAACGGCATGCAAATTGCGACCGTTCAATACGATACTCCCGAAGCGGAACTCTGTTCGATTAAATCTACCGACACTCGCGACGGTTGTTCGGTATGCGGATGCGGCGGGGGCTGTCACGCATGCGGAAAAGGCGATACGGAAGGGTTGCTTGTGGTACAGGGAAATATCGTTAATGCGCTGAATGTTTCGGGAAAAGATTTGTGGATCGGAAATAAGGTCGGTGTATTTATTTCCGATAAGGCTGCCCGCTTTCAGGGGCTGTATGCAGTCGGTATCCCGCTTCTTCTCGCCGCCGCCGCTTTTACCGTAATATTTTTACGGACTCACAGTGAGGGGCTTGCGCTTGCCGGTATTGCTGTAGGGCTTACAGTGGGGGCGACTATCGCATTTGGGATAAACCGTATTTTTAAAGAGCGGGCGCTTCCCCAGATTATTACCGTCTATGAGTAAAAAACTATGAATGAAAAAAACATTGCCGATAGTGTAGAAGTTCCGATTACGGAAGTGAAATTAACCGAAACGCAACTGCCGGTGCGAAAAAAAATCGGGTTTGGCATTGCCGACATCGGCGGAAATTTATTTTTTACGGCTATGGGGTTTTGGACATTGACCTACCTTACCGACACGGTATATTTGGCGCCTGCCCTTGCCGGTATCGCTATTATGGCGGCAAAGATATGGGATGCAGTTACCGACCCTATTGTCGGCTTTCTTTCCGACAACACTCGTTCCCGATTCGGCAGGCGCCGTCCGTATCTCTTATTCGGAGCGCTG
>CAJPTT010000121.1 GCA_905373565.1 uncultured Treponema sp.
GCAGATGAGCGGTACGAACTTCAGGATTATTGCCGTCAATGCCGGCGAGAACCGTTCACAAGTTGCATCATTTATCGAAAAAAATAAGTACACGTTTCCCATCTATTTGGATGAATCGAATGCATTGTCGTCCATATTTGCTGCGCGGGGGCTTCCCTCTACCTATCTTGTTAATAAAGAAGGAAAGGTTATTGCCGTGCGTATCGGAGCAATGGAGTATGACCAAGCGGAATTGATAAAACTGCTCAAGGAATTGGCTGATGGGTAGTGCTTCTCTTCCCGGTTTATTCGGGACGTTTTTTGCAGGACTGCTTTCGTTTTTGAGCCCCTGCGTATTGCCGCTTATCCCCGTCTATCTTTCGTTTATTTCAGGTGAATCGTTGACGGAAATTCGTGAAGGGGGCAGCGGCCGTATGCGTCTTTTTCTGCGCAGTATCAGCTTTGTACTCGGATTTACGGTGGTGTTTGTGCTGCTTGCAATCCTATTCGGTACAGGCGCCCGCTTTATCGGCAGTTCCGTACCGCGTATGATTATGCGCGGCGCAGGGGTAGTCGTCATTTTGCTCGGTCTTAACATGCTCTTTGATTTTATCCCGTTTTTACGCGGAGAGATAAAAGCACAGGCGCCGAGCACTGCCGCAAGTTTTTCAAAAGCGTTTCTCTTCGGTATGCTGTTTGCCGCCGGATGGAGTCCCTGTATCGGGCCGATATTATCATCTATTCTGCTCTTTGCGGCTCAAGCGGGCAATATCGTAAAAGCCGCCTTTTTGCTCGGGGCGTATTCGCTCGGACTCGGTATCCCGTTCTTGCTGGTAGGGCTGTTCTTTGATAAAGCGGAACCGGTACTGCAGTGGTTCAAGCGGCATATGCGCGGGGTTAAGATAACCGCCGGATTACTGATCATCTTTTTCGGTATATTGATGGTAACCGCCGGTTTGGCGAGCATCACAACCTTCTTTGTAAAGATAGGGTATGCACTCGAAGAGTATGCCGAGACTGGAACTCCCCCATTCAGCACCATTGCCGGAGCTCTTGCCCGCTGGCTGCAATTCCAAGGGGTGTAGGTAAACTACTGAGAACCGTCTTTTTAGATTGCGTTATTGCCTACAGGTTTCTTATAAAGGCGTGCGCAATCTAAAAATTCCCGCAGATAGCTCGGGGGCGTAATCTTTTTATTCCATACAAGATAGAGATCGCGGTAGCGGTGCGGTACGTTCTCAAGCGAGAAGGCAAGCAGCTCTCCGCGGTTAATCATATCGTCTACGGCAATTTTGGAAATAAATGACGTGCCTGCCCCTTGCGCAACGAGCCGCTTTATCACTTCGATATTATTGATCGTGGTGATAATATGCAGTGATTCGGCGGGAATATGTGCGGAAGCTAATATGAGTTCCATATTCTGCTTTACGGCGGAACCGCTTTCCCGTACGATGAGCGGTTCCTGAGCGAGCCGCTTTAAATCGGGTTTTGTCTGCTGTAAAGCTCGGTAATAGGGAATATTAGGGGTGATAAAGACGAATTCATCCTGAAAAATCGATTTGAATTCGCAGTTTTCATCATCGCTTTTCATTCCGACAATGCCCGCATCGACCTTTCGTGCGGAAATCCGTTTAATCGTTTCGTGGCTGTTTTGTTCTTCAACTTGAACAAGGATATTGGGGTGGTCTTTTCTGAATCTACTCAATATAAAGGGAAGTATATACCCCGTCGGAATGGTAGAAGAGCCGAGCCTCAACACCTTTTGATTTGGATTGATAAATCGGTCTATAAGAGCCGAGCGTTGCTGCAGCAAATCCTTCGCTTCGCGGTAGAGCATCGTCCCTTCTTCCGTAATTTTCAGTTCCCGCGTGGAACGGATAAAGAGGGGAGTATCCAGTTCTTCTTCAAGCTGCTTAATGTGCAAACTTACCGTCGGCTGCGAAATATTCAGTTCTTCGGCCGCCGCAGAAAAGCTTAGATTTTCGACCAACTTTACAAATACTTCTAGGTGTTTGAATTCCATATTCTCTCCAACGGTATTGCTTCGCGCCCTTACTTCCCACGGGGAGCCTTTGCAGGATCAAGCGGTTTATTGTTTGCATATACCATAAAATAAAGGCGCGGAGTACCGGTAAGAGAGTCTGAAGCAAGGGTACCGAGTTTTTGGCCGACGGTAATCTGTGTGCCCGCTTGCGGGAGTATCTGTGCCAATCCTCCGTATACATAAACATGTTTTGTTTTGGATTGAATGAAGATGACCTGTCCGTATCCTCGATGCGGGCCGATTGAAATGACACGTCCCGATGCGATGGCCTTTACAGAAGCATTTGCCGTCGAATCGATGACAACGCCGTAAAGCTTTCCCGATAGGTACGAAATGTCGGTAATAGGAACAGGCCACAAAAGCTTTTTGTCTATTGTTTTTTTTGTATATGAGCGAGGGTCTTCCCATGATGCCGAAGGTGTTTGGGGAGTTGCCATTGTATTTTTAGAGCCTGCAGCAACAGCAGTTTTCTCTTTTTCCGGCACAATCAATATTTTCCCGACTTTTAAGACGTCAGAACCGGAGAGGCTGTTTGCTTTCCGCAGCGCATCGACGGTAACCGAAAACTTCCGTGCAATACTGTAAAGGGTATCTCCTTTTTGTATCGTATACGTTTCGGGAATATAAATTTTCTGTCCAACCGTAATTTTACCCGCATTGCTAATTTTATTCCGCTCAAGGAGAATCGCAACCGGCACCGAATATTTGCGGCTCAAGGCATAGAGTGTTTCTCCTTTCTCCAATATGTGCAGGGTATCCGATGCAGAAACAGAATAAACTGCAAGAGAAAAAATAAAAAAACAAACGGAATAACAATGCTTAGACATATTCATCTATCAATATCGGCTGATTTTGCAAAAAACTCAACATTGCGTTTGCCCTGTACTGGACATTCAGATACGGTTTCATTATTATCGTAACGATTATTACTTTAAGTTACAGGAGTATTTTTATGGAAAATTTAATCGGAAAAAAGATTATCGATTTTACCTTGCCCGCATATTGCAAGGGAAAGTTTACGACTGTGTCGAGCCAGTCGTTATTGGGCAATTGGGCTGTGTTTATGTTTTACCCCGCAGACTTTACGTTTGTGTGTCCTACCGAATTAGCCGATTTGGGCAAGCTGTATTCGGAATTTCAGGAGATCGGGTGCAGGGTATTTTCCGTTTCTACCGACAGTGAATTTGTGCATAAAGCATGGGCTGATGCAAGTGCGACAATCGGCAGCCTGCCGTATGAGATGATTGCCGATAAAGCCGGTATCTTTGCTTCTTCTTTAGGTATTCTTGAGCCTGAAACATGGGTTGCGCTCCGCGGTTCTTTTGTCGTTGACCCTGACGGCATCATTAAAGCGTATGAGGTGCATGATAACAGTATCGGCCGTGATGCTTCCGAATTGTTGCGCAAGGTACAGGCCGCTCAGTTTACCGCAGCGCACGGCGATCAGGTATGCCCTGCCAAATGGCACCCCGGCGAAAAGACGCTCTATCCTTCTATTGACTTAGTTGGGAAAATCTAAACGCAGTTTATTCGTGCGGTGCAAGTCCCACCTCTAGTATGTCTTATTATGCGGAAGAATAATCGGGAACAGTTTTACATCCTTTGCTTTTGCCGCTTCGATAACACCCTCTTTGGTAATTGAGCCTTGAGGGCGGGGATGGGGCGGTGCGTCGCCGATAAGAATCAGTTTGCGATCGGTATCCGCATCGGTGCGCCATTCAAGGTCGAGTCCGGCGTCAAGGCCTTCGTAAACCGCTTCGGGGATGTCGCGGCCGCCGAATACGCTAAAACTCTTGAGCGCAGCGGAAAACCGGTCGATATCCGAGGTAAAATCGGTTGCGGTTTTAGTCAAAAAATCATCATAGTAGTCCTTATACAGGACAAGTCCTATCCGGTATGAATCATATTTTGGAAGTATCTTTTTCAACGAAGCCGCAAGCAGCTCTCTGACTTTTTTTATATCATCCTTCATACTTTCGGTTGCGTCGATAACAAACACTACATCGAGGTTTTTGTGCTTCTTCGGCGTCAGAATTACTTCAATCGACGGCATAATACCGTCAACGTTCTCCGAATAGATCAGTTTATTGCCGCTCAAGCGGGCAAGTTCCGAAAAAGAAGCGGCGGCCGGTTCGCTAAAAGCCGGAGCATGCACTTCCTTAATCGATTTTTGCGTTACACGCAGTACAAACGGATTATCACTAAAAGCGCCGGTATAATCGGCATAGGGCTTTTCAAACGCGCGGATATTAAAAAACGTGCCGTCCAATACCTGCACTTCGCCGTGTCTGTCCCATTCATAGCCGTAACAGATAATGTACGGTACCCAAATATGAAATGCTTCGCCGAGCGGCGTGTCTTTTTCCGGGCTGGAGTCTATCAGGCTGTAAAGCCGCTTTCCGCGGGTATCCAGCTCTTTGCCGTTCAGGATACGTTTTTCATCGCCGTTAATGCTGTTGTATTGGAAATCACGGTAGGCAAAGTTATCGAGCCGATTTTGAGGATCCTTTGTCGTCTCCGTCATCAAGATGGAAGCGATATCGGGCTTTTTTCGAATATAAAAGTGATATCCTGCCCCCTTGGGGTCTTGAATAACCGCAAGATCGCTTTGGTCAAGCTCTAAATCCGCCCCGAATACGGGAAACAGGAATCCGATAAGCGCAATAACCGTAATAATACCGTTCTTTTTCATATCTTTAATATCGAACGGATTACTTATGCGGCTTAATCTTTTTCTGCGCTTTTTCAGGATTTTTCTGTTTGTTTTCTTTTATATCCCATTCAACGTCGATGAGGCGGGCTTCCAAGTCGGGGATCCTTTTGAGGTTGATACAGTTTTCCCGATGGATGATAACTCCTCTGCCGTTGGCAACATAGCCGCAGATGGCGGAATCGGATGTCGGTTTACAGCACCCGGCAAAACGCACCGGAAAGTTGGTAGAACCGCCGATGCGTATCCTCAATGCGGGGTTTTTCTTGGGATCCTTTTGAGCTGATTCGAGTTCTCGTTTTGCCGTTTCAGCTTCTTTCGGTGTTTCTTTGGGAGAGCGCACTGCTTCTTTTGCCGAATCTTCCGTTAGATCCGTTCGCTGTCCTTTTTCTTCTTTTTCAGTGCGGAGAAGGTTTTCGTGCAGTTGGAGCCATGCGCGGATTTTTTGACGAGCCCGCGTCGTATGGGCGTTTTCGTACTGGTTGTGCGTGGGGTGCGCGTTCGGGTGGGTGATAACCTCGACCACCTGCGTGTTTTTGAGCGGGCGAGAAAGCGGGATGATGGCGCCGTCAGCCTTCGCGGATACGAGTTTTTCCCCTATCGACGAATGGATACGGTATGCAAAATCGACGGCGGTTGCCCCGGCGGGCAGCTCTATAATATCACCCTTAGGCGTAAACACAAAAATCGAATCGCTTAATAAATCGCTTTTCAGTTCCGCGAGGAATTCTTCATTATTAAAGCGCTGTTGCGCAAGCGACTTGACCTGCTGCACAAAAGATAATTCCTGCTCGTTCGCCGTTTTGTTCTTGCTGTGTTTTTTATACACCCAGTGGCTTGCAACGCCGCGCTCGGCTATTTCGTGCATTTCGTGCGTGCGGATTTGGATTTCTAAGGTTTGGCCGCCCTTGCAGATAACGGTGGTGTGGAGACTTTGATAGCCGTTCGCTTTCGGCATCGCGATGTAGTCCTTGAAGCGGCCTTCAAGCGGCTTCCATACCGTGTGCATCAGGCCGAGGATGGTATAGCACTCGTTCACTGTGGTGCATAAAATCCGTACGGCGAGGAGATCGTACAATTCGTCCGCCGCCTTGTTCCGCTTCTTCATCTTTTGATAGATAGACCAAAAGTGCTTGGCGCGGCTCTGCACCTTAACCTTGATACCCTCTTTCTCCATCGTTTGATAGATGGTTTTTTCAGCGCTCTGCAAAAAGGCTTCCCGTTCTTTCTTCTTTGCCGCAACAACGTCTTTTATCTGATCGAAGGCCTCGCGGTTAATGTATTTGAGGCTTAAATCTTCAAGCTCATTTTGAACGGTGGAAATACCCATCCGCTGGGCAAGCGGCGCCCAGATTTCGCTGATTTCTCGGGCAATACCGCGCTGCCGCTCGGCAGGATATTCGGAAATATACCGAATCTTATCGAGCCGGTCGGCAAGTTGGACAATCATAACCCGTAAGTCGCTTACGAGGGAGAAGAACATTTTGCACACGGTATCGGTATGTTCTTTGCTTTTGTTATACAACTTTACATCGGAAAACTTTGCCGCCGCATTCAGAATATCCGCTACCGTATTTCCGAATTGCGCGCGCAGTTGCTCATCCGGTAACGTAAAGCTGCCGTCTTCGCTGTAGAGCAGCGCACAGATGATACTTTCGGAATCCATTTCAAGCGCGGCAAGGCTGTGCGCCATACGCAGCGAATGGGCGGCATCGTGCGGAATGGGGGCATCAGCTGCCGTGTCGGGTATACGGTTGGTAAGCAAAAGATTCCACGCAGCGGTAATCCGTGCGGCATCTTCTGTATTTTCCGCTTCCGCATAACAGGGATACTGCGCAAAAAAATGTTCAAGACTGGTTAAGTTTTCAACTTTTTGTATCATCGTGTACGCCCTCGATTAGTCTGTCTTGGCCTGCTAAATCTTGATGGATACGGATGTCCGAAAAGCATGCGGTTTGGGACAGTACGGGTATTATTTGTCAAAATCCGTATAAAATCAAGACCGTCGGAGCCGCCGTCGAGGGATTCCGCATTATAAATAGTGTCAAATTGTCAGTGTTACACTATTCAGCGTGAAGAATATACCATTGAAATCGGATATGGACGAACCCTTCGCACGAATAAAGTTCTAAGGGATTTTAAGATTTTTTAAAAATTGACATTTGCAAAAAATCCCTGTATCATTTTTTTATGAGCATCAATGTATATTCTCTGGGAGCCGCAGAGGAAGTAACCGGTTCAAAGCATATCCTCGATGTCGACGGGTATTTGTATCTTTTTGACTGCGGGGCTTTCCAAGGAAAGCGGGCGGAAGCCGATAAAAAAAACCGCGATTTTAATGTCCCGGCCGATAAATTAACCGCCGTTGTGC
>CAJPTT010000122.1 GCA_905373565.1 uncultured Treponema sp.
GGTATTCCCCGATGCCGAATGTAAGGTATACCTCGACGCTTCCGCTGAGGCACGCGCACGGCGCCGCTTCGGGCAAGGTACCAGCAATCTCTCGGAAGCCGAAATACGGAAAAGCATTGAAGAGCGGGATACTATCGACCGGAATAAAAAAGAAGGCAGTTTAAAAATTGCCGAAGACGCCCTTTATTTGGATACATCGGACTTGACCATAATGCAGGTTTGTGAGAAAATAAAAGACAAAATATATGATAAAGGGTTATTTATGGAACAAAAGGAAGTGGCAATGGATGCAGTTACAAATTCCGATCAGAGCATCCAAACACAATTACCAGAGGAGTATTTGAATTTTGAATCTCCTGAAGTCGGAACATTAAAAGAAGGCCGTATTATTGCGATAACCGATGATTCGGTTTTTATTGACGTAGGCGGTAAATCTGAAGGGCGCGTTTCACGTGAAGAATTTATCGAAGAGCCTCATATCGGCGATACCGTGCAGGTGTACATTGAAAAGACAGAGGCGACGGACGGTAAACTGATTATCTCCAAGCAGAAAGCAGACCGCAGCATTTTACGCAAAGAGTTACAAAGTGCATACCGGAACAAAACTCCGGTAACGGGTATCATCAAAAAGCTGGTGAACAAAAGCGGATATGATGTCGATCTCGGCGCCAATATGGTCGCTTTCCTGCCGATCAGTCAGGCTGCCGCTCAGAAAGTAGATAAGCCGGAATCTTTGTTGGGTGAAACCGGAACGTTTTATATCGAAAAAATGGTCTTTGACCGTAAGGGAAATAGAGACAACATTGTAGTTAATAGAAGAAAATATCTTGAAGATGCGCTCGAAAAAAACCGTGAAGCATTTTTTGAAAATACCAATATCGGAGACGTTGTAAAAGGTATTGTAAAAAGCTTTACCAGTTTCGGCGCCTTTATCGACCTTGGCGGATTCGACGGCTTGTTGCACATCAATGATATGAGCTGGGGGCACGTTACCCGTCCTAAAGACTTTGTTAAAAAAGGTCAGGAAATCGATTTAAAAGTTATCAGACTTGATCCAACCGAAAAACGTATCAACCTTTCATTAAAGCATTTCACACCTGATCCATGGCTTGAATTTGAAGATAAATTCCAAGTAAACGATATCGT
The DNA here is from genome assembly GCA_905373565.1 of uncultured Treponema sp. Classification (GTDB taxonomy): domain Bacteria; phylum Spirochaetota; class Spirochaetia; order Treponematales; family Treponemataceae; genus Treponema. The sequence continues at coordinate 1,147 of CAJPTT010000122.1, forward strand.
TAAAGGACATGTTACAAAGATTACCGACTTCGGCGCCTTTGTAGAATTATCCGAAGGCATCGAAGGTCTTGTACACATCAGCGAATTCAGCTGGGTGAAAAAGGTGAGTAAACCGAGCGATATGGTTAAAATCGGCGATGAGGTCGAATGCATGATCCTCGGGTATGATATTCAGGCTGGGCGTGTCTCACTCGGTCTAAAGCAGGTAACGGCAAATCCGTGGGACAATATCGGTGAACGATATCCTGTCGGTACTCGCTTAACCCGTAAAGTGGTTAAACTGACAAACGCAGGGGCATTTATCGAACTTGAAGAAGGAATTGACGGATTCTTGCATGTCGATGATCTTTCGTGGACGAAACGAATACGCCATCCGAACAGCGAACTCGAAGCAGGCCAAGAGCTTGAAGTAATCGTCATTGAATGCAATCCGACGGAGCATCGTATCCGCCTCGGCGTAAAGCAGTTAAGCGATGATCCATGGAAAACCTTTGCGGAAACATATAAGCCCGGTTCAACCGTCGAAGGTGAAGTTACTTCGGTAACGGACTTCGGCATATTCGTTAAAGTACCCGGCGGTATCGAAGGCCTTATCCATAAGCAAAACCTCGTAGAAAACCGCGAAGATAATCCCGATGAGGTATTAAAGAAATATGCTGTCGGTGATAAGGTAAAAGCAGCTGTCCTTGACATAAATGTTAAAGATAAGAAAACGGCTTTTTCCATCCGCGACTATAAGAAACGTCTCCAGCAGGAAGAACTTTCTCGCTATATGTCTACTAAACAGGAAGACGGCGAAGGAGCCTTTACGCTGGGCGATTTAATGAAGAATAAAGCATCGGAATAGTGTTGCTGTAAGAGCAGCGTATGTATATTTCAGGCCGTATTTTACCCGAAAAATTAGCTGCTCTTCTGCGGACACCCCTATTCACCGATGGAGTTTCGGCTTCCGGTAATGCGTTGCTCGAAATTATTCTCCGCTCGTGTATGCAAGCAGTGGACAGTACCGCTGCTTCTCTTTTTTTAGCGGACGAAGCGCTGCAAAAAGCTCAGACGGTTGCGTATATATACGATGATACTTTTTATCGCGTTGACGTAAAAAGAGCATTACCGGCAGCAGCGTCATGGGTGTTACGGCAAAACGAACCGCTGAGAATGAATACTCCCGATGCAGAGAGCCGCTTTACCTCCAACGGTATGGATGGAACACCTTATGAGGCATCGGGTTTTATTGCAGTACCGCTGTGTATAGAGGATTTCCGTATCGGTGTTCTTGAAGCAGTGAGTAAAAAAGATGGAGGGAATTTTTCAGAATCCGACCTTTCTTTACTAGGACTTGTTGCCGGATACGCTGCACCGGTTTACCGTACTTCATGTGCATATCAGATCTATGCAGATGCTGTAAAGCATAGAGAGCAAAGAACCGAATATGTAACGCAAGAGATACCTTTTGTAGCAGCCGGTCCGGTGATGCGGGAGAAACTTGAACTCTGTAAACAGCTTGCGTCCTCCGATATACCGGTACTGATTGTAGGCGAAAACGGAGTAGGAAAAGCATCGGTTGCACAGCAGCTGCATATTCACAGCCGCCGGGCGGCTTCCCCCTTTATTCGTGTGAATTGCGCCGAACCGGCAGAGCAGTTGCTTGCACACCGCTTATTCGGCGGTGCTGCGGATGATACAGCCGTTACCGATATCCCCGATGAAAGCTGTTTTAAACAAGCTGAAGGCGGTACATTATTCCTTGATGAAGCGGCGGCTATTCCGCTTTCACTCCAAAAGAAGCTTTTGGATAAGATTTTACAGCTTGAACAAAGCGGCGGAAACATACGGTTGATAGCCTCAACAGCCCGCGACCTCGAACGCTTAACCCGCGAGGGAGACTTCCTGTCGGAGCTTTACGGCAAATTAAATGTATTACCTCTATACATACCACCGCTGCGGCAACGCAAAGAAGATATCAAAGCGCTCGCCGCGTTCTTTTTGCATCAAGCAGCGCAGGAGATGCGAAAACCGTTTACCGGTTTTTCGCAGGACGCTCAAGAGGCTTTGCAGCAAGCGGAATGGAAGGGAAATATACGGGAGCTAAAAAATACTGTAGAATACGGGTGCTTAAACGGATATCCGCCGCTTGTTACCGCCGATATGTTGTTTTCCCGATCTGTTGTTGCAGCAACTGTAGGGAATTTCGGCGATCTTAAGTCCGCAACGGATGCTTTTAAACGGACATATATCAGGGCGGTACTTGAAACGACCGGCGGTAATCAAACCGCAGCAGCTTCAATACTAAACATTCAAAGAACATATCTTTCACGATTGATGAAAGAATTAAACATAAAAAATTAATGGGAGACATATATGGCAGAACAAAACGAGCAGATGCTTTCTTTTTCCGAACGCTGCGGACAATTTTTAACTCAACATCGGAAACCTATCGTCATTATACTGGGAATGATCTGTGCGGTTGTCGCTATCGCCTTAATTGCATCGTCGCTTACTTCACGCGCAGCAAAAAATGCATCCGTAGCGACTGAGGCAATTATATCCGAATGGACTGATTTACGCGATAAAAATACCGAGGATACGGCGGTAAAAGAAGATGCGCTTGTCGAAAAACTTGAAAAGCAAGCCGCAGCGAACGGCCGTACGTATGCAGGATTCCGTGCATATACGACCCTCGGAGAAATCTACGTACTCCGCAAGGATTGGGAAAAAGCGCTCGCCTTTTACCAAAAGGCAGGAGAAGCGCTGCCGAAAGCTTATACCGCCGGTATTGCCTATTTTAATGCGGCAGCCTGCGCCGATGAGTTACAACAACACGACAAAGCACTGGAACTGTATGCCTTGTCGGCGACTTACGACGACTTTCCGCTGAAACCCCGTGCATTGTTTAATATCGGGCGACTTGAAGAAAGCCTTTCTCATTCGGATAAAGCCGTTGAAGCATACACCAAGCTCACAGAATCATATCCCGATAACGATTGGGCGCTGCTTGCAAAATCGCGGATTATCGCACTTTCTATCCAATAAAGCAAATACAATCGAAAATGGTGCGGCTATTACAAGGGTTGTATAAGAAATCCGCTTTTCTTTTTTGCTGTCTCGGAGGCATGCTTCTTACTGCCTGCGGTATTCAAAGCTTTATCTATCTTGAAAAGCCGCAGCGTTCAGGGCATGACCCCAGCAACCTTGCCGCCTTAAATGATCGATATTGTGCGTTTCAAACGACCGATGCGCAAAATATTGCTGCGGTAGGCGCCTATTTTCAGGGAACTGAAATTTACTACCGTATTTATGAACGAAAGAATGACTGCGAAAACGATAGAAGTCAAATCAATAAATATAACGACGACAATCCATTCTCGGCAGCACAGTATTTGGAGACATCCAAAAGGTACTATCGCTTAGCGACAGATCAAATATCAACACGCCCGTTAATCGGCATACAATCTTCCAATGTTACCGTCCGCTTCCGACTACAGGACTATGGTATCCCTGTTACCGATCCTGCACAGCTTACCATAGATGGGGTTTCACAAGGGCTTCCGCGAAGAGACGGCAGAATTCAGAATAGTAAAATCTTTGATAGAGAAAATATTGCCAGAGGCGATGATGACGTACAGCGATCGTCCGTACCGAGTGAAGTAAATGACTACTGGTACGTAAATTTTTACGCTGTTAGTTATGGGTACACGACGACTTTTAGCACGCTCTACAGTGCACTTGAATACTTGGGATATATTTTAATTGAAAAAAAACCGTAAAACAGTTAATAATCGTCCGTATTTTAACGATATAGAGAGAAGGGATAATTATGCTTAAAAGATTTCCGCTCAAAGCACGTTTATCGGTAACGTTTGGTTTGTTATTTGTCGTTTCAATGACAATTATCAATGTCATTTCTATCCGCAGTTCACGTCTTACGCTTGAACGGCAGGCTGCATCACACCTGATAACAGTGGCAGAAAATCAAGCAACGATATTTGAACAAACGTATATAGAAAAATTTAGAACGCAAATGGAAACATTAGCGCGGGGATCCGTAGTTTCAAACCCTGATATGCCGCTGTCTGCAAAAATAGAATTTTTGAAAAATGAAACGGAAATCGCTAAGAAAGACGGATGTTTGCGTATGCTCGTAACCGATATGCAAGGAAACGGCTATAGAACCGATGGCTCAACTGTAAATGCTAAAAACTTTGAATGGTTTCAAAAGAGTATTCAAGGTGAATTTTTTTTAAGCACTCCCTATCCTTCGTATAAAGACGGCTCACTGGTTTGTACGATATCGGTTCCTATTTATGGAAAAAACAAAGCAATCATCGGAACGATCGCAACCGTATACGATGGCTTAAAAATATATGAAACAATACGGAATATAAAAATCGGAGAGACAGGCGAGGTTTATATTCTTGATAAGGACGGCGTTACCATTGCCGACCATAATGTGGAGCTCATTTACTCGCAAGAGAATACCTATTTAAAATCTCAAACAGATAAGAGCCTTGAGAGTGCAGGTCTCTTTGAACATCAAGCAGTTCAAGCAACATCTTCCGGATCCGGTTCTTACGAATATGAAGGTGCGATAAGGGATGCCGCGTATGCAAAAATTCCGACAACGGGCTGGACAATCATTACAACCGATTACCGTCAAAAATACATGGTTGCCATCAGGCTTATCATCATTATCGATACGGTATTGGTAACTTTAGTTGTCTGTATTATTTTCGGTGTTTCACTCGGAATTTCCAGATCACTGCAAAAGACAGCCGATGCGCTAAAAGAAATAGCGCAGGGAACAGGAGACTTAACGGTTTCGCTGCCGGTAAAAGGAAAAGATGAGCTGACCGATATCGCACGATATTTTAATGAAACAATCGGAAAAATCGCCGATGCAATCCGCTCGATAGGAGCAAATACAGCCGATATGGAAGTAACCGGCACCAATCTTGCAAGCAATATGCTCGAAACGGCAAGCGCTATTCGGCAAATTACGGCAACCACAGAAACGGTAAAAGAAAAGATGATTAATCAAGCAGCGAGCGTTACCGAAACGGCGGCGACTGTTGAAGAAATTATTAAAACCATCAAACACTTGAACAGCAGTATCGAAATGCAGGTCGGTAGTGTTGCTCAGTCTTCGTCTTCAATAGAGCAAATGGTTGCAAATATCGCTTCGATCGGTCAAATACTTGGGAAAACCGACCAAATTATCAAAAATTTTGTTTCCGCTACGGGAGACGGAAAAGCGACCTTAGTAACTTCAAATACTGTAACGCAGAAGATTGCAGAGGAATCCGGTTCGTTAATGGAAGCCTCTAACGTTATTCAGCATATCGCATCGCAGACCAACCTGCTCGCAATGAATGCAGCTATCGAGGCTGCTCATGCAGGAGAAGCAGGAAAAGGGTTTGCCGTCGTTGCCGACGAAATCCGCAAACTGTCGGAAGACTCTGCCATGCAAGGAAAGACGATTACGGCAACACTCAAGTCCTTAACCGGAGAAATCGAAACATTGTCTTCGTCATCTAAAATCGTAGAAGAAAAATTCAACTTAATTTTTGAATTGGCGGAACAGGTAAAATCGATGAGCGATGTTTTAACAGCGGCAATGAGAGAGCAGGAGCACGGCAGCAAAGAAATATTATCGGCTATTAAAAACATCAATACCGTAACAACCGAAGTGCAAGCAGGTTCCGAAGAAATGTTGAAAGGCGGAGAAGGCGCTGTGCAGGAAATGCATAAACTGGATGAACTGACGCATATCATCACCGATAGCATGAACGAAATGGCTTCCGGCGCCGTGCAGATTAACAACGCCGTACAAGAAGTCAATGCAATGACACAGAAAAATCGGAACAGCATCGAAAGACTTGCAGCTGAAGTGGGAAAGTTTAAAGTGAATTAGACAATATGTTGTGCCA
>CAJPTT010000123.1 GCA_905373565.1 uncultured Treponema sp.
AGGACTTGTTCATTAAATATTCGTATACTGTCGCTTAATTTTGATTACTTACTTACCAAATAGTTTTTACATCATACAACGGAATCTTTTATTGCGAGACGAGACTCGCCGAAGAATGCAATGCGGTAGGTAACCGTTTCCGGTTCCATAAATGAGCCGAATCTTCTGCCGCCGCAGCGGGAAATAAAGTCGTAATTGTCGGGAAGTGTAAAAAGCTCATCTGCAGATTCCGGCGCTTAATGTTGATTTTTATAACTTCAATTCACTCAAATATCGGGAGACATCAAAGTATTTTTTTTAAGAATTTATGCCGATCCCATCTTGTTCTCCGAAATTATTCCTCTTTATATACCTTTATTCGCATTTTTAAAGCTGTATTGTTTATAGATATCTCGTAATTTGTTTACTTTTTCTTTCAGCATATCGGAGAATGACTTAGTATTTTTGATAGTTGCTAAAAGTTTTTCCGTAGTTACCGTTTTATCATCGGAGAAGTATGCACATTCAATGGTTTCCTTTACTACATTTTCAATATCGGCTCCGTTATATCCTTCTGTCGATTTAAGCAGTTTAAGAATATCAACTTGCGGTGTCAGTTGATTACGCTTTTTAAGATGCAGTTTGAAAATTTCGCGCCGTTCTTCATCATCGGGAAGTTCGACTAAAAACAGTTCGTCAAAGCGCCCTTTGCGTAAAAATTCAGGCGGCAGTTTAGAAATATCGTTTGCCGTTGCAACCACATACACCGAGTTTTCTTTTTCTTGGAGCCACGTTAAAAATTGCCCAAAAAGACGAGTGGTAATATCGCTGCCGCCGCCTGTTCCGCCGATTCCGGCAAAAGCTTTTTCCAGTTCATCAATCCACAATACACAGGGAGCAACAGCCTCAGCCGTCTTAATTGCTCTACTGAGATTATGTTCGCTTTCTCCTACGTACTTTCCCATAAGCTTTCCGATATCCAGCCGCAAAAGCGGCACTTTGAACATAGCAGCAGTTGCTTTTGCTGTTAAACTTTTCCCGCAGCCGGGCATCCCAACAATCAATATCCCTTTGGGTAGATCGATTCCGAATTTTCTCGCTTTACCAAGGTCGCCAAAAATACGGGCTTTATTACCCAGATACTGTTTCAGCTGTTCAAGCCCGCCGATATCGCTCATATTTGTAGTGGAGGTAAAAATTTCAAGAGTTCCCGCCTTACGGATAATTTGTTCTTTTTCCTTGAGCACCAGTTTTACACTTGCTTTGTCGAATGTTCCCGATTGCTGATATGCATAGTTGAGTATTTGCCGGATTTCAAGCTCTGCGAGTCCTTTAAACGAAACAATCAGCTCATTACGATCTTGTTCCTCAATCGAAATATTGAATGATTGTACATAGTCGTCAATAATGTCCGCTACCGCCTCCGCATCAGGATAAGGGATATCAAAAACGGTTATTATTTTTTCAATTTCTTTAGGAAGTACCAATACAGGCGATACAATAAACACAGTAACATAAGTATTGTCTGCAAACATTGTCTTTTGGGCAATGTCTTTCAATAAGGCAACACAGCGCGGATTGTAAAAGGAGCTTTTTTCATCAAGATAGAGATGGACATCTTTAAGGATCAGAAATATATGCAGCGGGTTTTCGTCATCCGCATAATCTATCATTATTCGTTTATCTTCCAAGAATGCCGCAAAAGAACTATCGGGTACTTCAAGTGGTACGTTTTCTGCATATATTCCTGCATTCGTATATGTATAGCGTTTGATACCATTGCCAACACTGTTGATAAGTTCATCCGCTAAATGATAATCAAAATGATTGATATAAATGATAGGTCGCAGCGCATTCACATAGCTTACAAGTTTATCCCGTAACGCTTTGTCCATTGCTACACCTCCATATAAATCAGCGTATCGGTATCGCTGTTACTCATATAGTCGATTCCATCGGTAAAAATAAATTGCCCGTTGATATCGGCGTCGGTCAACTCCTCCCCGTTTTTACCGGCATTGCGCAGCTTATTCTCTTTTTTAATAGAGATAATCATACATTGTGTGCCTTTAGGCTCAATATCCTTCCAATATTGATCTGTTTTACCGCGGAATATTTTGATATGAGCGGTTGGAGAAGTTTTAATTTCAAGAGCTGCTTGATCGACATAGTAGTCGCCACGTTCAAAATCAAAAACGGGACACATAGAACTCATATAATAGTTGTTAGGGCTTAATCGAAGTCGAAGAACTGTTTTACCTTTGTTGTTTCTTCTAAATGAAGTTAATTGATCAAGCGTTATGAGCTTTACTGCAGGCGAATCCTCTCCATTCTTAAGCTTTGTTATAATACTCTCAATGGGATTTTCACCACCAAGCTGCGGCATAATATCCTTGTATAGTCTTTGATTATCATATCCGATAAACTCGCGGAGTTCCTTGTTTGCCGTAAGCGCCAGTAGGACTAACGGATAATCGTTTTTAAATGTTTTGTAAAAATGCGCCGCATCCAATTTCAGTAAATTTCGATATTGCTCATATAAGATACGCATATCGGCTTTGAGCGATGCATAGTCGGCAGAACGCTGCTGTAATGCCGCTATTATATCATCATACCCTTTGTGGTACTGCGCGATAATTGCATCCTCTTTCTCCTTAAGCTCTTTAAGCATCTCCCGCCGTTTTTCTTCTTTGATACGAAAATCAAACAATTCAGCAGCCTCTTGCTGTGCAGTTGTGCTGTCCTCTCCAAATACGGTTCGGCATAATGACTCGCAGGCTCGGCGGCTATCGCTTTTATCGATCGCCTTAATCTTTTTAAGCAAGTCTATTTCGCCTTGCGCTTGTAACCAGCGCTCCAAGAATCCATTATTCAGGGTCTCTAGCAACATATCGATATTACCGTACTCTTTCAGTTCTGCAACTGTTTTCAGCTGCTGGTCTCCATACCTCAAATTAAACTTAATTGGTTTCATATTATGTATCTCCCTACCTAAAATAAATAAACTACGGTCAGCCTTTATTTTTACCAATTCCAAGGAAGCCAGGAACTCAGCGCTTTCCCGGCTGCACAAAAGCCGTCAGCTATTGCAGAACCGATAGTTTTTACTGCGTTTACAGCAGTTGATACAATTTTTTTACCGGCGCTGTACACGGCCTCTCCTACTGTACTTCCTGCTATGCCTCCGACTATTCCGCCGGCAATACCGCCGATTGCTACCCCGATCGGACCTAATACCGTACCGACGGCAGCGCCAAGAGCGGCTCCTTTAGTTGAACCGACAAGTCCGCCCACCACACTGCACGTTGCTCGTCCTGCTTGATCAATCGCTTCTTGACCCGATATTTCTCCTTTAGAAAACTTGTATAACACTTTTATATTCTCAACGCCAACGCATGCTGCAGCCGCAATACGTCCTGCTGGAGTGTTTATTAATACTTTTCCTAACCAACCGCTGCGTGCAGCAATAGTAAGGGCGCCCGATACTGCAACGGTAAGACCTGCACTAGCGCCTGCTTCCAGTGAACTTTTGGCAAACTCTTGAATATCTTCGGCAACACTTTGATTCTCTTTGCCGGTTGCCCAATTCGAAATGCGCCGTCCAAGAATACGTGCTCCCTGAAAACCGACGGCAAACAATGCTGCCATACCGGCTTTTTTACCGATCGATTTTGCAAGAATACGCGTATTATAATCTTTCCACGAGTATTCATCTACTTTGCCTTCCCGCTGCGCTTTTTCTTGCACTGCCTTTGCTTCTTCTTTTGAAAGCGGCTTTGATTCTATAGTTTCCTTCTTTTTTGATTTATCGTCAGTAAATTCAATTTTTTCATGTGCCTTATTAATATCTTTTCCTTGTCCTTCAGCAACAAGTTTCTGTTGTCCGCGGTAATTTCCATCTTTAAAATATTGCTCGGTTGTTTCAGCATCCTTACCGTACTTTGCTTGATACTTTTGTACAGTACCACCGCGAGAATCTTTCACCATTATGTCAACTGAATTCTTCCCCGTTGATTTCTGTGTTTCGGCATAAAATGGTTGTTCTTTTTGTGCGGCATCCAAATTGAATGTATTTGCATGATGCTGCTCGGCAATTAATCCGTCAAGATTTGGATTTTGATTTATTTCTCCATTCATAGTGCGGATAGTATCAGCCATTTGTTGGTTCGCATTGGAAACTGCTTCATCGAGATGAGTTGCATACTGATTCACTTGCTGTACACCGGAGAACGCCGCCCCTTGCTCAAGTTTCTTTGATATCCAACTTCCGCGCTGTTTACCGGCAGCAAGATGATCCTCTAATTCCTGTCTATTTTTTTCATACGCATAAACGGTTGCTACAATAGCCTCGGCCGTTTGTTCAATGTCGTTTGCATCTTTCCACAATTTAGGATAGCGATTAAAAGACTGAACAAGCCACTGCGTATCAGTAGTTGCGTCATCCTTTTTCTGGTAATCGGACACAAATTCCGTAATCGTTTGCCGTATCTTAGGATAATCTTCTTCTTTTATATCAAGACCAACTCTCACCATTTCAACTGCAGCGTCTTCGTTTTGCGCAAGCGCTTTAAGCGCCTCCGCCGTTTCAATCAATTCGTTTTTATCTTCCATTGTAAATTACAGCTCCTGTTTTTGCGTATTTTATTAGTATAGTATGCCTTATATGTCCTGTCAAACTCCAATCTCTCAAATGGAAAATCCGGTTGTCGGTATTCAGAATATTGAAGAACACCAAGATAGAATGATACATGGTTCTCTGCTATAATAATAGAGATGAAGCAAAACAACATTCGGGATTGGAAGTACCGTGAAATCTTATTAATCGGCGCTTATGCGAAAGGAGAGTGAAAATGACAGCTGAGAAGATTTTTGAAATTCCACAAATGTCTGCGGATTGGATCAGGAATGAACTGAATAAAAAATTCCAACCGGATGAGGCGGAAAAGAAGTATCGGGAGATTATTGAAACCTACGAAAAGTTTGCAAATGATGCACCGAGTATCGGCGGCAAAGACAATCCGATGTCGAAAAACTTTTACGGTGCGCTTTCTGCCTTTGCATATTATGAATGTATGAACCGCAATATGTCGCCTGATGAGATTACGGCTATGTGTTACGGTATGATGATCGGCGATAAAAAAGGCGGTCAGCTTTCTCGGTTCAATCTTAACAACAGGCTGGTGCAAGCGCTTTTCCACGGACTTTTCTCACTCAGGGCAAAGAAGCTGAACAAGCACAAAGAAGACGGCTCATGGAACAATACATGGGGAATGAAAATAAATCCGCTGCATCACAAACAAGGAATCAGTATTCATCTGGTTGGGTGTCCCATCGCCGATTTTGCAAAAAAGAATGGATACGGTGAATTGATGCCGTATTTTTGCGAAACGGACAAGGCGGTGATGGAACATTTCGGCGGCACTCTTTACAGGGAACATACCGTTGCCGAAGGATATGAAGACTGCGACTATTGGATAAAGAACAAAGGAGAATAACCAAAAAGCAATCCTATGATACTATTTGTGTCTGCCAAAATTACATCAAACTTACCTCGCGTAATGCGGTATGCTTTTGTCGGCTTATCCGTTTTTTAAAATAACACAAGACCGACGGCAGCACCGACAAGAATCAAGAAGATGGGATGCAGCCGTTTAAATACAATCTGTACGAAACAGAAAAGACAAAAGACGGAGGCCGCTTTCCAGTCAACCAATTCCGTCCATCGCCGCGAAGCGTAAAACACAGGCATCGTAAACACTGCAACCGCAAGTACATTCCATGCAGCAGCGGCAATCATCCCCGCGGCTCCCGCCCGCAGTCCGTACATAGTATTCTTAACCGGCGCCGCGTTTTGAAATGATTGGGTAAAGCGGGCGATGAGCACAATCACAATTAGCGACGGCAGCACAATTCCTGTCGTCAACACAAGGCTACCCCAAATACCATACAACTCATACCCGATATATGTCGCCATGTTAATACCGATCGGCCCCGGCGTCGATTCCGAAACGGCAATCATCGCAATAAACTGCTCCGAACTGATGATCGAACGGGTTACCAATTCCTGCTGCATCAAACTGACGGCAACCAATCCACCGCCGATGGTCGAAAGACCAATATACATAAAAAGGAAAAACAAACCAAGCAAACTCATTCTTTATCCTCCTTACGGCTGCCGGAAGTACCTCTGCCATTTCGGATAATCTGTGCACAAAATCCGATGATACCGGCAGCAAGCACTATCAAGATACCGGAAACATTCCACACGGACATCGCGAAAAACGCAGCAACGGCAATGACAGCGGTAACGAGGTCGGTAATAATTTTTTTGGCGAAGGTAAAAACGGCACGAGCAAGCAGGGCGGCAACAGCGACATAGATGCCTTTCATCGCACGCTGTATCCATGCAATATCGGAAAAGCGGGAGACGGAACCGGCGATAAGCGTAATGACAATCCACGAAGGGCACACCATTCCTATCGTGCTCACAATCGCTCCCGAAAGACCGGCGCGTTTATACCCGCAGAATGTTGCGACATTCACCGCAATAATGCCCGGTGTACACTGCCCTATTGCAAAGTAATTCAGAATTTCTTCCTCAGTCAGCCACTGCTTCGATTCTACCAATTCCCGTTGCAGCATCGGCAGCATGCTCATACCGCCACCGAAGGTAAAAAGCCCTATCTTAAAAAAAGCCGCAAACAACTGTGCATATCGTATCAATCTATCTTTCATAGCTTATCTGCCCCCTTGTTTTTATTCGCCTGAAGAGTTTATGACGTTTTACTTCTACACCCTGCCTCGGGGTTATTGATTACGGAACCTCTAAAAAGTCGCTCGGTTTTTAGAAGTAAGAAGTAAATATTAATCAGTTCATAATTGATAATGTATAGTTGATAAAAGGTATTTATTTTGATTATTTATTATACATCACAAATTATATATTGAATTACTAATTATCTACCTTCCACTCCTTAATCGTCCTCGTCTTTTCATCAAAAGAGCTTCCGATGAGCACAATCTTCTTCCCGTCCACCTGATATTTTGCTGCATATTCTTTCTCTTTTATCTGATTGAGTGCATCTTCC
>CAJPTT010000124.1 GCA_905373565.1 uncultured Treponema sp.
CTCTTGTACGGCACGGAATGCTTCAAGGTAAGCAGCATCGCTGAAAAAGCAATTGTTTTTCGTTATCCGCTCGCGGAAGTCGTTTACGTGAGGAGAAGTGTAGAGGCCGGTCTTATATCCTGCTTCGGTGAGTAAGGCTGAAAGCATCGCTGCAACGGAACCTTTTCCCTTTGAACCGGCAATGTGTATGCTCTTATACGCCGTTTGTGGATTGGAAAAAAGCGCGGCATAGTATCCGATAACCTCAAGCGAAAAGGTCTTTTTGTGCGGCCGTTTTTCAAAGTTGATAAAACCGTCAAGCCATCGGTAAAAATCGTTTAGATTTTCTTGATATACTATAGGCTTTGAATCTGTATCAAATGCTTCGTTCATAAGGATGTAGCCGGTTTTAAATTATTATCAAATATCCCATTTATTATAATGCATATTCGATAAAAGCGTACGGTATAGTTTTTCCGTCTGTTTATTAAAACAGACATGATAGACTGTTATTTTCGCTTTTGTTTCCGTTAAATATGTATGAACGGTAGAAAGTGCGATAAAAGCCGCCTCTTCCATAGGATAGCCGTATACCCCTGCACTGATACAGGGAAAGGCAACCGTCTCACAGTGAAAGTCTGTGGCAAGAATGAGCGAATTACGGTAGCAGCTTGCGAGCAGTTCCGGTTCTCCGTGTTTGCCGTCCCGATAGATCGGTCCGGGGGTATGAATGACGTATTCGGCAGGGAGCTTATATCCGCGTGTAATTTTTGCCTGTCCTGTTTTACACCCTTTGAGCGCACGGCATTCTTCCAATAATTCGGGGCCGGCAGCGCGGTGAATAGCTCCGTCAACACCTCCGCCGCCGAGCAAGGTGGTATTTGCCGCATTGACGATTGCATCTACTTTAAGTGTGGTTATATTTGCACAGATGATGTTGATAGCCATAACTTCCTGTTTTGTTCCGAATACGAAAGGAAGCTGTCCAAAAACCGTTTCGCAATTCGCTTTAGCGGATATAATGAAACATTTCTTTACAGAAAAAGCCGATAGGCTTTCAGTTTTTGGACAGCTCTTGGCAGGTTTCATCTCATCCCAATCGGGTTCTGCCGGTGAAAGATTTTAAAGGCTTATTCCCATCCTATCCGGATTGTCACATCACCTGTTTTCGGGAGGTCTTTTGATTGTTCCGGTTCAAGTTCGATTTCTGTGCCGGTTGCTGCCGAAGCCTTTGAAGTCGTATTTGTGGAAAGAGCTGCGGAAATAGAAGTCGTTGCTACGGCTATAGGAGGTGTTACCGTACCGGTTTGGCTGATGGTGCTGAATTGCCCGCCGCTGACGGATTGAGGGATCCCTATACCGGATTCCGCTTCAAGCTGTACGGTTCCGTGGTCTACAAATAAATTTTGTCCATCGAATTCAAATCCGGTACCGCGTACGGAAGCGGTTGCAGTCGGGCTTTTGATCTTAAACTCCGCTTTTTCGCCGTCTTTCGGTGTAACTTCCGCCCTAACTCTGCCGGTCATTAAGAACATTTGGGTTTTTGTCGTACCTTCGGATTTTACCAGTTCTTCAAGCGATAGACGAGTGACGGGTTTTACCGTCAATGTGGCCGCTTCCGTTTTAAGAATGGCGGTACTTTTAAAACCGGTAGAGATAAGCGAGCCGGCCGGTAAAACATCGCCGGTTTTTGCGCTCTGCCACTCTTTTCCGGGCAGTTTACATTCAACCTTTCCGGCAACTTCCGTAATTGTTGCCGTCAACACTGCTGCCGACAGCGAGGAAATCCCCGCTATGCAGAGTATTAGGATTCCTAAGCATTTCTTCATAATAAATCTCCTTAAAATTGCCTTTTACAGGTATACCGTAAATGCAAGTTTTGTTAACCAGCGTAGGTTATACGTAGTAATAACCTTTGTATTGGGTATGAATACACCACCGGTGAATGATGCGTCAAAATCATTATAAAAAGAATACGTTATTTTTCCCGATATTTCGGAACCGACATAAGCAGGTGTCTTCTCGGTATTCGGAGAAGTAAGCGCTATGTATGACAATTTCGTTAAAAGTCCCCGGACAGGCCGAATGCTTGCAGTGAGCCCCGCCGTAAGCATATTGCTAAACCTGCTTACCGATCCGCCGACAACGACCGTTTGCTGTAGGCTTGTAATGGGTATGAATGGCCGCATTTTCCCCGTGCCGTCATAGTCGCCGGCAGCCCAGTCAAGTTTACCGTCTAGTGTAAAGTAATACCAATCGGGATTGAAGTATTGAACGGAAAGCCCCGATGCAAGGGAGTAAAAGAATTGCGTATCCTCACCGAATAAGACCGCTGCCCAGTATTTCCAGTTGACATTTCGGCCAAATCTTCCGTGAATATACGGTATGAGATATTGCGTATGGGTTCTTCCGGTTTGTTTAAGCAGATCGAATTGCGTCAGCATATCAATACCGAACGTATGAGAAGGGATCAGCTCTTGAAAAGAAGATGACAGCAGTAAGAATAACCGCTGCGGGGCTAAAACCTTATCTTTATTAGTCATCCGTGCCAGATCATCTTGATCTATTCTTATTTTTGCATCGGTTTTGTAGGTTAATCCCGTATAGCCGAGTGCAAAAGCAATATCGGCGTTCTTGATTGTAAGACCGATTTTACCTCCGTCGAATAAACCGCTCAAAATTTTATTTGAATAATCATTGAATGAAGTACGGCCGAGCGCCCATTGCAGGCCGATGGTATTAAAAGCTGTGTTGCCCGACCAATCCGTTCTTTTAAGCCGGAATGCTTGAGCAAGCGGAAGCAACTGCGCATCTGCTTTAGGCTTAATAGGGAAAAGACCTGAAAATCGGGCTTCACCGGAAATATATATCGATGAAAAGCCTCCTACGGGGAATTCAATGAATGCTTCGGCCGCATTTGCCTGCGAGATATTAAAGGTTTTATCGGTGCCGTTTAGCCCGGTAGTATTGGAGAGATTAACGCCGAAGTCCAATGCGGCAGCATACATTGTAATGCCGCTCACTATGATAAGAAAGGCTGGTATACGTTTCATTATTCACCGCCTTGCGCCGTATCAATGCGGCTCAGTATTTGCAACATTGCCGCTCCCGTCATCGACGCCTCGGGATCGTTTTTCCCTTGAATAACCGCAAGGTACTGCAGATCGCGATAGGCGTACCGCGGGCACGGGTAAATACGGTACATCATACCGCCTTTTATATCGAACGTCTTCATCAGTAAAAAAGCATAGGTTTTGACCGGTAACACATCTTCCGCGGTAACTGAATCCCGTATTAAATTTTCATGTTCGCTTTTAAACCGGTCAAAGGCCGCATCAAAGTCAAGCTCGTTGGAATCGTCCTTCAAGGATGTCTGTATCAGATAGGCAGCCTGCCCAAAGGTCGCTTTTTCGGTTTTCAAAATGGTGTCGACTCTTTCAGCCGATTGGCCGAATGATGCCGCTGCGGTAATCAAAACTGCAACGGCAATACATAAAGTACGGTTCATTCTGTCCCCCCTTGTATAACTCACGCGCATATTTTACTATAGATTCAACAGGGAGTAAAGAGTGAAAACAAAAACATCTTGGCCTTCGGTTGTTATACCGTGTATTGTCGGGCTACTCTGTGCGGGATTATATTTGTTTCCGTTTTGGACAGGCCTTGAAAATCGACTGTACGATTTTGCTTTAGGATTAAAATCAGACGTTAAAGAAGATTCTTCGATTGTACTGCTGGATATAGATGACGTTTCCATTGAAAGAGTCGGTTTATATCCGTGGCCCCGTAATACGATTGCAAAAGGCTTGGAAACGCTAACGCAGCTCGGCGCTGAATTTGCGGTATTCGATATCGAATATATCGATAAAAGCCCGATGAGCGTCGATTTTACCTATTTGAACGGCACATTAAAATCCGAATTTGCCGCCTCTTTTGAAGAGATCGGTGCAAATATGCAGGATATTTTTGCAGCTCTTGCCAATAACCAAATTACATTGCCGGAAGCCGGTGTATATGGAAGCGAGTTAGTATCTTTAATCGATCAGTCGCGCGATACGCTTTATCGGCACACAAAGCAGGTCGCGATCGAGAACGACAGTTATTTGGGGCAGGCAATGAGGTTGTTCGGCTCGTCGTTTATTACCGTTAATATGCAGGGTGATCCTCCCGATGAGGATTCGGAAGATTTATATGCGATAGCCAAAGAGCGGTTTGTCTATCCTAAGCTGAAAGTGAATGCTCCCTTATCGGAAGGGCGGCAGAGCGCCTTGGTACCGATACCGGAAATCAGCCGTATGGCGGCAGGGGCGGGCTTTACGAATGTGCATATCGACAGCGACGGCGTAAGACGGCGTATCCGGTTGACGGACAATATCGGCGAAACGGTGTTTATGCAGCTTGCTTTTTCTCCGTTGCTGCGGAAGCTCGGTTCCCCCGAAGGTGTCATCGATAAAAACCGCGTTACGTTGACCGGCGCGGTGTACGATGGTAGCACACAAAATGTGTCGATTCCGCTTGATTCAAACGGTATGATGCTGATCCGCTGGCCGAAAAAGAATTATCAGAAGAGCTTTACTCATGTTCCTTTCTATATATTGATCGATTATGCCGAAAGCGGAGAAAAAACGGCAAGCGGTTTACGTCTGTTACGGTCGAATCAAGGCTGGAATCTCGGCCCCGGATATGCGCCCATCGATACGTGCTTGCAGCTGTGGACTGAGAGCGAAGAACTGCGCCGCACGGCCCTTGAATCGGGGGCAGTAGAGGATAAGGATGCGTGGCTTACCGCTGTGCGAACCTATTGGGATACGGTAAAAAGCTTTTTTGAAATGGACTACGGTACGTCGGTTGCTGCATTGTTCGATGAGGCAAAACAGGCGGGGAATCCTGAAGATGCGGCACTCTACGATCAGGTAAAGGCCGATTTTGAAACGCTCTATGCAAATGCCGCCGCATCGTATACCCGGCATACGGAGCTTGAAACGGCGCTTGCCGGTAAATTGAAGGATGCTTTTTGTATTATCGGGTGGTCAAGTACCGGTACGACCGATATCGGTGTTAATCCTTTTCACAGCGAATATGTGAATGTCGGTACGCATGCTGCCGTTGCCAATACTATTTTGCAGCGGGATTTCTTGCGGCAAGCGCCGGTTTGGGTGTCGGCTTTGCTGGCGATTGTGTTTTCTTTCGGTATCATTTTTATCATCCGTCCGTTTAGTACCCTCATTCAAATTATCGCAGGGGTTGTGCTTTCTGTCGTTGTTTTAGTTGCGAATCAGCTGATATTCAATATAACCGGCGTTTATACCTTTATCATTTCGCCGGTGTTGGCGCTCTTCGTATCGTTCTTAACGTACTCGATGGTGTCGTTCATCATCAGTGAGCGCGAAAAAAGTTTTCTCCGCAAAGCATTCGGAACGTATCTTTCGGGCGATGTTATCAATGAAATAATAGAAGATCCGTCGATGCTGAAACTCGGCGGGCAGAAAAAATGGATTACCGCCATGTTTACCGATGTTAAGGGCTTTTCTACGATAAGCGAAGCGCTCGATGCCGAACAGCTGGTTAAGCTGCTGAATATCTATCTTTCCGGTATGAGTGATATTATCTTAGAGCAGCGCGGTACTATCGATAAGTATGAAGGCGATGCCATTATCTCGTTCTTCGGCGCTCCGGTTGATTATAAAGAACATGCCCGCCTCGCGTGCCGTGCCGCAGTGCTGATGAGACGGAAAGAGGTTGAGCTGAATGAGCTTTTTATGCGCGAAGGTATGAGTCCTAATCCGCTTTTAACCCGTATCGGGATTAACACCGGCGATATGGTTGTCGGGAACATGGGTACCGAACGGAAGATGGACTATACGATTATGGGCAATGCCGTCAACCTTGCCGCCCGTTTGGAAGGCGTAAACAAGCAGTACGGTTCATGGCTTTTGATTTCGGATATGACGAAAAACGAAATCGGCGACGAATTTATTACCCGCCGGTTTGACCGTGTGCGCGTTGTCGGTATCAATACGCCGGTGCAGTTATGGGAGCTGGTTGAATTGAAGGAGGCTGTCGATTCGGCAACGCTCGACTTTTTGCGCCGTTTTGAAGAGGCTCATTGCGTGTTTGACCGGCGGGATTGGAAGGAGTCTGCCCGCCTCTTTAAAGCGCTCCGTGAAGAACGGCCTGATGATGGTCCATCCGATGCCTATCTGCGCAAGTGCGAGGCCTTTATCCAAAAGCCTCCTGCGGATAACTGGGACGGTGTTTTCAGCCTTACGCAAAAATAAATAGGATGACTGCCGCAGTTGAACAGCCTCAATTATTCTGCGGGGCTGCTAAAAGACGGCCTGATGCGCTTGCCTATCAAAATAAAATTTTTTTCCTTGACAACGCACTAGAGGCATTGTAAGATTAAGTAATGCCGGAATGAATATCATCATCGCATATATCAATATATATAAAGAGTTATCATATAGATAAGGGTATAACGGTATTATATAGTATTGATTTGGCGCTGTACTTTCTGTTTCCGGCTATGTAATCTAAGGAGGCACTGTAGAATGAAAATTATTTTTTACGGAGTGCGCGATGTCGAACGGCCTATTTTTGAAGCAGTGAACAAGAAGTTCGGGTACGAAATGACGTTAATTCCCGAATATCTAACCGATGAAGCGACTGCGAAAAAAGCTGCAGGGCATGACGTTGTCGTATTGCGTGGTAACTGCTTTGCGACAAAGGAGCGGTTGGACATTTATAAAGAGCTTGGTGTTAAATACGTATTGACCCGAACGGTAGGGATTAATCATATCGATATACCGTACGCAAAAGAGTTAGGCTTTAAAATGGCTTATGTGCCGTTCTATTCTCCGAATGCAATTGCGGAATTGGCGTTGACGTTAGCGATGACGTTGTTGCGGAACGTTACCTATACCGGAAATAAAACAAAAGATAAGAACTTTATCGTTGATAAGCAGATGTTTTCTCGCGAAGTACGGAATTGTAC
>CAJPTT010000125.1 GCA_905373565.1 uncultured Treponema sp.
TTCTTATTCCGTTTTTAGGGCAGCGGCTTGCGCATCCGGTGCAAAACATCAAAAGAGCATCTTTAAAAAATATTTACAGCGCACTCACCGCTCCGATTGTTTCCGTTACCGAAGCAATTCCGGCGGCAGCCGTTATCCCCGTATTGAGAAATGCGTTTATACGGACGGCTGGGTTAACGGAGCGCGGTGAATGGGATACGTTTTTTTACCGCCAAGGGGTGTACGACAGCGAGGTCGCGGCATTGTATGCAATAACCGGAGAACAGGGGTACACCGAAACAATCCCCGGTTTTTCGGATATGCTGAATGAACGGGAAGGTATACCTGCCGAGCTGATCGGACAGGTTTCTAAAGAAACGCTCCGCAATGTTGCTTTAACGGTTAGGTATTCTGCACGGACGCCGTTGCGGATGTTTTTTTTCGGGGATTCCCAAATGCGCAGTATCGCTGCCGGTATGACCCGTGCGCTCGGTTCCGATACCGCTATTGCTGTACGGGATTTAAGCGTTCCTTCTTCCGGTTTTCTCCGATCCGATTACTATAACTGGCCGCAAAAACTTGAAGCCGTTTTTGCCGGTCAAAAAGATGGGGGACGTTTTGATGCGGCCGTTGTTTTCTTAGGTATGAATGACTATCAGGATATGTGGACAACCGGCGGTATCATTCTTACGGCAGGCTCGTCCGAATGGGAAGAGGTGTACCGTAAAATGGTAAAAGTACATCTCGACACTGCGCTCGCTTCCGTTCCGCGGCTGTACTGGCTCGGCTTACCGGTTGTGCGGAGCGCTGCATATAACGAAAAGATGCAATACCTAAATGCAGTACACGATTCCGTCGCCGAAGAATACGATTCTAAAAAGTTGGTCAGAATTTCGCTCAAAAGCCTCGTCGAACAATACGGAACGGGATACATCGGCGCAATTAAACCTAAAGGCAGCGTATGGATATCCCTCATGCAAAGCGACGGTATTCACTACACAATCGAGGGCGGCGAGTATTTAATGAAGCAATTCATCGACCGGCTGCACCGCGACTATGTATTTGAAACTCCACATTCCTGATTGATGAAAATATATTATCTTGACGGTAATGATAATTCTTGGTATATTGAAGACATGGTGAGCTTCTACCACATTTGTGAAGCCCTAAAAAAGCGGTGAATTTCTACCATAAAGTGAAATACTAAAAAAGCGGCGAGTTTCTGCCATAAAGTGAAAACCTAAAAACGTAAGTTTTTATAAAGGAGCCGGAAATGGCTCCTTTTTTTTGAGAGATGTATGAAGTTCTATCACGTAAAAGATGACTTTATTGCTTATTTACGGCAGTTTGATTCCAAAATCCCTGAGAACAAAAACGAATCCCGTCCTTATGTTGGGGTTGTACTGCAGATAGAGAACATAAAGTATTATGCTCCATTTTCATCACCAAAACCGAAGCACAGAAACATGAAGAACGGAAAAGATTTTAGAAAAATAAATAACGGTATTTATGGGGCAATCAATTTCAATAATATGATTCCGGTTTTAGATTCTGTGCTGATGGAAATTGATATTATAAATATTCCCGATGTAAAATACCGTCGTTTGCTACAAAACCAATACAATTATATAAAAGCTGATAGGGAAGGCATATTAAGAATAGCTCGAAACTTACGGAAGTTGATTTTTGAGGATGAAAAAAATCTTTCAGAGTATGAAAAGATTGTGAAAAAAAGATGCTGTGATTTACCATTACTGGAATCAAAATATCTTGATTTTAAATAATCGTACTTTTCATTTCTAATATGCTGCATTGCACAACGCTCTAAAAGCAGTTACACTACTTCCCATGATACTCGACAATAAATATATGATGCCGTATACGGTGCCGACCACTGCTATCGACGGGCAGTATCGCTGTACGCCGTTAACCGTTGCTGCGCTTTCGCAGGATTTGGCGGCTAATCACTATAGTTCTACCGGCATATTTATGCCGCAGCTGCAAGAACGGGGTTTGATGTGGATTATTTCGAAGCAGCATTTTGAGATACATGAATATCCGCTCTGGCTCGATTGCCTGACGTTACAAACATGGGCGCAGCCGCCGAAGGGGCTTTTTTGTTTTCGGGATTTTGCCTATTACTACACTGAGGGCGGAAAGAAAGCTTCGGTGTCTGCGGCTTTTAAAGATTTTGATGCGGCGGAACGGAAGGGTACCGAATGGACGGCAGACTCGTTGCGCCGGCATGGAGCGCTGTGCGTGCGCGGCAGTACGTGCTGGGTTGTGCTGAATACGCACACCAATCAGCCTGCCGTTCTTGACGATACGGTGTTCGGTTCGCTGACGTTTTGTGACGAGCATTTGGAAGGACGGGTTTTTGCAAAGATTTCCTTGCCGGAACACTGGGATCGGGAAGAGCTTTTTCATCCGTCGCTTTTGGATATCGATATGAACGGACACGTCAATAATCTGAATTATATCCGCTGGGCATTGTCGTTTATGGATGCGGACTTTTGCCGCGGTAAATTGCTCCGCGTCCTCGATACCAATTTTTTGATTTCCGCTCAATACGGGGAAGAACTCTGCTACCGCTGCTCTCATATTGAAGACAACATATGTGTGCATTCTATTGTGAGAACTTCCGACGGCAGCGAGGTGTTCCGCGCCCGTAGCGAATGGGCTGATGAACGGAAGATGGCACGACCGCTTCAGGTTGAACATGAAACTTCCCGACTATAATGCGCCGTCCGCACTCGCCGCCGTGCTTGATGAACACGGGTTCGGGATGCAGAAAAAATTCGGACAAAACTTTTTGATTAATGCACATATACGGCAGGAGCTGATTTCCGCACTCGGTCTTTCCGCCGGAGATGCTGTATGGGAAGTCGGCCCGGGGCTCGGCTCGATGACATCGCTGTTGTTAGAGTCTGGCGCCGATCTAACCGTGTTCGAAATAGACCGCGGCTTCGTGCAGCTCTTAACGTCCTATTTCGGTTCATATCATTCGTTTCATTTAATAGAAGGCGATGTGCTTAAAACGTGGAAGGCTGAATATCAACGGCACGCGCCGAAGGCCTTTTTCGGGAATCTGCCGTATAATATTGCGGCAAAGCTTATCGCGGCGACAATCGAAGCCGAGTGTTTTTTTGACCGTATGGTGATAACCGTGCAAAAAGAGGTCGGACTCCGGATGACCGCGGTTCCGGGAAGTGCGGATTATTCGTCGTTTTCGGTGCTGTGTCAATGGGCTTATGATGTAGAGCCGATTCGCGATATTGCTCCCGCCGCCTTTTGGCCTAAACCGAATGTCGAATCCCGAGCGCTCCGCTTTACCAAAAAGCAGTCCCCGCAGCCGGTACGCGATGCGCGTCTTTTTTTAAGCCTTGTCCGCGGCTTGTTTAGTGCGCGGCGTAAAACGGCGAAGAATAATTTGAGCGCGATTCTCGCTGCTAGAGGAAAAAAGACGCTGTCTGCGGAATCCCTGTTAAAAGCGGCCGAAATCGATCCCGCTGCCCGTGCGGAATCGCTGACCGTCTATGATTTTATCCGATTATCGGATACACTTTGCGATGTGTAAAAGCTCGGTTAGTTTTTATATATCTTCGACGAGGTTCCGATGAAGAAGCGATTGCGTTGTACCGCGTTTTTTATTCTGTGTATGATGACCGCTGCACAGATGCCGTTGATTGCGGAAGAAAAAAAAGAAGATCATACGCCGGTTCCCTATACCAAAGAGGAGTTCCCGCTTTGGCAACGGGAACTCCGGCGTTTTGAAATACTGTCTTTCGGGGCGCTTCCCTTTGTTACGTTGCTGTCTTTTTGGGGTTACGATATGATTCGCGCGGCGAAACACCCTAAGGATCCCGGTTATTATCCGTGGCCGCTTAAAAAAGCTGATAAAGCCGTAGCGCTTACCGAAAAAGAACAGCTCAATGTGTTCCTTACTGCCGCCGGCATATCGGTAACGATTGCGTTAATCGATATAACATACCGTGCGATTAAACGTTCCGCAACAAAAAAGCGTTTGGAACGGGAGAATGCCTTTACCGAAGATCCTATCCAATTTGTTCCGGCGCCGCATCCGTTTGAAGACGAAGCTTCGGCACAGCCCCTCGATATCGATGCTGCGCTGTCTGCGGGGTCTATCGGAGGAATTGCTTCATTATTTAAAAATAATACTGCAGCAGCTCCTTCCGCACAGGGGAGCGGCGCCGATACTGCCGCACGATAGTATGACTGAAATATTTGAGCTTGAGGTGCCGGAAGGTACCGGTAAGCTGCGGCTTGATGCGTTTTGCAGCAGTATTCTTACCGGTATGACTCGTTCGCAGCTTAAAACAGGGGCGCAATCCGTGCAGCTCAATGGGCGGCAGGCAAAACTTTCAAGCACGGTGCAAGCGGGCGACCGTATCACACTGATATGGGAAAATCCGCTCCCCGATGTTTTTATCCCCGAACACATTCCGCTCCGTGTCTTGTATGAAGATAACGATGTCATTGTAGTGAATAAACAGGCCGGTATGGTTACGCACCCTGCCGCGGGCAACTGGACGGGGACGCTGGTGCAGGCGCTTGCGTATTACCGCTTGCACACGTCGCCTATTCATGATGCATTCGCCCGTGTGCTTGAAGCGGAGAAGGGGAGGGGGAATTTTGCCGAGCTATTGCGTGCTGGTATTGTTCACCGGCTTGATAAGGATACCTCCGGCATCCTTATCACCGCCCGTAGTGCCGACGCGGAAGCCTTTTTAAAAAATGAGTTTAAGATGCGGCGTACGGAAAAATATTATCTCGCAATCCTGAACGGCGTACCGGAAAAACCGGCCGGTATTATCGAAACGTCGGTATTCCGTGACGGGCATAGCCGTATTCGGTTTGCTGCATCGGCAGATTTGTCTAAAGGAAAATACGCCCGCTCCCGCTATAAGGTGCTGCGGGTGTATGGGCGGTATGCGCTGGCGCTCTTTAAAATCGATACCGGCAGAACTCACCAAATTCGGCTCCATGCGCGGTTTATCGGCTGCCCGGTGGTCGGGGATCCGCTGTATGGAAAAAAAGAAACCGAATGGAAGGCATACGGCTTGATGCTCCACGCGTATCGACTGTGCGTTGCACTTCCTTCAACACGGGAAAAAGCCGTGTTCACCGCCCCGCCGCCCCGAAAATTCCTGACGGTGCTGCGCCTTTTGCAGACGCAGGGGAATGGCTGAGGCATCTATGCAAGATACTATTGAAAAAATATTTTCCGTTAAAACTTTCGATTACAATAGAGCGGAACCCTGTATTGTACGGGAAACCGCTCATTGGGCGGTTGTGTATAAGCCCCCGCATCTTCCTACCGCGCCGCTCCGAGCGGATGAACGTAATACGCTGGTGTACTGGTTTTTGCATAGCACTGAGGCAGAGGTTCCTTCCAATGATATGAAGACAGATGTGCTGCTCGATGCTACACAGATAGATGCACAGGAGCCGTCCGTCGAATACGGGCGGGATATTCAGGAAGTTCAGGTCGGCAATAAACCGGAGATACGGCCGGCAGGACGACGTATTCGAGAAGCGCAGGTACGCGGCAAGAAAGCAATCGAGGCGGGACTGCTGCACCGGCTCGATACGGATACGCGGGGGCTTGTGCTTTTTGCAAGGGATCAGGCAGTATATGATTTTCTTGCTGCTCGGCAGGAAGCGGGGCAGATGACAAAAACCTATTGTGCGTTCGTAGAACCGAATCCATCCCAAGCTATGGAATATAACGGGTATGGTTTCGATGCAACGGAGTTATCTACACTGAAAGAGCTGTCCGCTGCACAGAGGGGGATAGCTGCACAGGAACAGGTAGTCGTACAGGAAGGGATAGCAGTACAATTACCGCTTACATTGGAAAGTCAGTTTAGGAATTTCGGGCCCGGCGCAAAAAGGGTTGCTCCGGTTTTTTCCGGTTCGCGGCATTACAAGAAAGATGGGCGGCTGTGTACGACGGTAATTGAGGCGGTCGATATTCTGCCGTCCCCGCCGCAGGGCGGTGAACAATATGCGTTATTCCAAAACAATGACGGGCAGTCTTTGGTTCGGGTACGATGCCGCCTTTCCCGCGGGTATCGGCACCAGGTGCGCGCTCATCTGGCCACCGCCGGACTTCCGATTGTTGGTGACCCCCTGTATGCGCCGCAGGGAGCGGAAGCTGCGCCGGTGAGTTTGCAGCTTTACGCGGTCAGTCTTGAGTTCCCCGATCCTGAAAACCCTCGGCAGAGTATACGCGTTGCGCTTTCGCCGCCAGATAAAATGAACCCGTAATCAGCAGCGGCCGGTTTTCGGCGATGCTTTGGGTAAAGGCCTTCTTTAATACCGCGTTAAAATCTTCGCTCGCTTCCATTACAACATTGTTCTCATTCCCGAAAACCTGCGTAAATGCGCCGACGGTTTTTTCTAAATTACCCTTTTTAAACGAGCCCGGCACGGTGAGGTAGAGGTGAGCAATGTTGCCGTAGAATATCGGCGCAAAACCGGCGGGGTCTTTGTCGGCCGCGCATGCAAACACCAATATGGGCTTGGCGTTCGGTGGTACATCAGATCCGATCGGTGTGCCGGAGCCGTTGTTGAGAAGAGAAAAAAACGTGTCTGCGCAAGTCCGTATGCTGTTATGCGTGTGCGCCCCGTCGAGGACAATCAGAGGTTTGGTACTTAAAAGCTGGAATCGCGCGGGGAGCCATGCCTTTGAAAGCCCGCTTTCGATTAACGCTTCCGGCATATCGGGAAAGCGGTATTTAAAAGCGGCAGCAGCGAGCGCAGCGTTC
Organism: uncultured Treponema sp.; assembly: GCA_905373565.1. Lineage (GTDB taxonomy): Bacteria > Spirochaetota > Spirochaetia > Treponematales > Treponemataceae > Treponema. The sequence continues at coordinate 6,771 of CAJPTT010000125.1, forward strand.
TCCGCTTGTACGGGCGTAAAAAGCGGGAGTATTGTGTGCAGCGGACGTTTAAAGAGCGCTCCGACCGGATGCGCGGCGGAAAAGCGGATGGTAACTTCGCGGCCTTGCGATATAAGCCGGTGTTCGATTGCTTCGATAAAATCGGGGAGATAGAAGAGCGGCGCATTGAGCGCTGCTGCCCGTTC
>CAJPTT010000126.1 GCA_905373565.1 uncultured Treponema sp.
ACCAAGCGGTTACCGTTACCGAAAACTGGATTACGACATACGGAAATAAGTTGAATGCGATATTGGCGAATAACGACGAAATGGCGCTTGGCGCTATTAAGGCGCTGAAAGCAGGAAATAGAACAGATGTTTTGGTTCTCGGTGTAGATGCAACGCTTGACGGACGGAATGCCGTGCGGGAAGGTTTGATGGCAGCAACGGTATTTCAGGATGCGAAGGGACAAGGCGGCGGCGCTGCAAAGGTTATCACCACAAAGATAAAGGGCGGCAACCCCGATAAAATAACGTGGGTACCGTTCCAATTGGTTGACAAGGATTCTCCACTATTGAAATAAGGAGCCTTTAAAAGGTCTGTTTATTTTTACGAGGCGGATCATCTATGGAGGATGTACGGATGAGTGACGGTAATTATATTTTGCAAATGAAGAATATTTCGAAGCTTTTTCCGGGTGTGCGTGCGTTGGATTCCGTACATCTCGATGTAAAACGCGGGGAAGTCCATGCCCTAATGGGAGAAAACGGCGCCGGAAAATCGACATTGATGAAATGTCTTATCGGTATTCAACCGGTGAGTTCGGGCGAGATTATCTTTGACGGCAGGCAGCTTCCGCAGTACTACACGACAGCGGAAGCGCTTTCGTGGGGTATATCTATGATCCATCAGGAACTTTCCCCCGTAGCCGAACGGCCGATTATGGAAAATATCTGGCTTGGGAGGGAACCGCTTTACCGAACCGGTTTGGTCAATCATAAAAAAATGTATGAAATGACTAAAGCTGTACTGGAACAGGTGCAGCTGCAAGAAGATCCTAAGACGAAGGTTGGAACTTTAACGGTAGCAAAGATGCAGATGGTAGAAATTGCGAAAGCGGTTTCCTATGACGCAAAGCTTATCATTATGGATGAACCGACTTCCGCCTTAACGGATCGGGAGCGGGATCAACTTTTTTCCGTTATAAGAAAGCTTAAAAGCGAAAATAAAAGCATTATCTACATTACGCATAAGCTGGATGAAATTGCGCAAATTGCGGATACCGTCAGTATCTTCCGCGACGGTCATTTTATCGCGTCTCATGCAGCGAAAGATTTACCGATGGAACAGATGATAACCGAAATGGTCGGGCGGCCGGTGGATACAATGTTTCCTAAAATTCCCTGTCCTATCGGAGATGAGATCCTTTCGGTAGAAGGTTTAAGCGACGGGCGGCATTTTACCGATGTTTCTTTTTCGTTGCGGAAGGGAGAAATTTTAGGTCTTGCGGGTTTAGTGGGAGCCGGAAGAACTGAAATTATCGAAACCATCTTCGGTATCCGCCGCGCTGTAGCGGGAACGGTCAAAATAAACGGTAAACCGGTTCAGATTAAAAATCCCCGTGATGCAATTAAACATAAGATAGCGCTTCTTACCGAAGATCGGCGGCTTTCAGGTATCTTCCCGGTATTGCCGGTAAGCGACAATATCGTAATATCCAACATCAACCACTATATCAACCGTTTCGGTCTTTTAAATAAAAAGAATATTTTAAAAGATTGTAGTGAATATGTGCGGTCGATAGAAATTAAGACACCCGGTGTCGGACAGCAAATTCAATTTTTATCGGGAGGAAATCAACAAAAGGTACTCATCGCTCGATGGCTTTTAACCGAGCCGGATATTTTGTTTCTTGATGAACCGACGCGGGGAATCGACGTCGGTGCAAAGGCCGAAATTCACCGTTTTATCAGTATGCTTGCAGGACAAGGAAAAGCCATCATCATGGTTTCCTCCGAAATGCCTGAAATACTCGGTATGAGCGATAGAATTGTCGTCGTTGCGGAAGGACATGTTACCGGTATCCTCGAAAATAAAAATCTTACACAGGATACTATTATGGCCTATGCTTCAAACAAAGCGGACTTGGCGGTTTAAGAAAACATACTGATAATTACGAGGAGGAATAAAGATATGGTTGGAGCAGGAACAAGCCGCTTTGATATAAAAACGTTAAAGACGCTGATACAAACCTACGGTATCGTGCTGGTGCTTATTCTGATGATTATTGTTATCTCGATATTAAATCCGAGATTTTTAGGTTTAACAAATATTTTTAATGTACTGAGCCAAACGGCCATTTACGGTATTTTGGCGCTCGGTATGACCTTTGTCATCACCTCACAGGGAATTGATCTTTCCGTCGGTTCGGTGCTCGCATTGGCGGGCTGTATTATGGCAAGCATCGGGCAGGTCGCAGGAGCTGTACCGCGCTATTTCCCGAACTTACCTCAAATGCCGCTTATTGTTCCTATCCTTGCGGCCTTATCGGTAGGCGCCGCTTCAGGTGCGCTGAACGGATGGCTTATTTCGGCAACGCACATCCCGCCGTTTATTGCAACGCTCGGTATGTACACCGTTGCGCGCGGTCTTGTGCTTGTCTATACGGGCGGCACGCCGATCAGCAATTTGCTGTCCGGCTTTGATGTAATCGGACAGGGCAAGCTTTTCGGATACATTCCGGTTGCGGTTCTGGTGTATGTTGTGATGATTATCATTTCGTGGATACTGCTGCATAATACCAAGTTCGGCAAGGCTGTCTATGCACTCGGTGGGAATAAACGGGCTGCGGAAATTTCCGGCGTAAATGTGAATAAAACGCTGATTATCATCTATGCCTATTGTGGGCTGCTTGCCGGTGTTGCAGCTATTGTGTATGCAGGACGGGCGGGCAGTATGCATCCTTCCGCCGCAACCGGCTACGAGCTGACGGCGATTGCCGCAACAACGGTCGGCGGTACCAGTCATACCGGCGGTATCGGCACGATTTGGGGTGCGGTTATCGGAGCGCTGCTTATTTCCGTATTGCGGAACGGGTTAACGCTTTTGTCGGTCAGTTCCTATTGGCAGCAGATTGCCGAAGGCGTCATCATTGTAGCGGCCGTTATCGTTGATATGCGGAAAAATAAGGGGAAAAAGTAAATGAACAAGATACGGATCGGTTCGGTCGGTTTAGGCCGCTTAGGACTCGAACACGCAAAAAATATCGCAACCAGAATCCCGGGCGCGGAACTGGCCGCTTTGTGCGACATCGATACTGAAAAACTGCATCGGGTTGGGGATGAACTCGGTGTCCGCCATTACTGTACGTCTTTTGAAGAAATGCTTGCCGTTGAGGAGCTTGATGCGGTAGCGATTGTTTCCCCATCGGCTCTCCACTGTACGCAGATTGCGCAGGCTTTGGAGTGCGGTAAGCACGTATTTTGTGAAAAACCGCTTGGCACCAGCCTTGAAGAATGCCGCCTTGCAGAAAAAGCGGTAGAAGCCCATCCCGATGCGGTGTTTATGCTTGGGTTTATGCGCCGTTTTGATGAATCCTACCGCTATGCAAAAGAAAAAATCGATGCAGGCGAGATTGGCCGGCCGATACTGTTCCGCTCGTATAGTCAGGACCCGATCAGCTGTATTGACGGCGCGATTGCGTTTGCCCCGCACAGCGGCGGCGAATTTTACGATATGTCTTCTCACGATATCGACCTTGCCCGTTGGATGCTTTCAAGCGAACCTGTTTCGGTCTATGCAGTCGGCGGTTGTTATGCGTATCCCGAATTTGCTCAGTATGAAGACGGTGATAATGTCTCCTGCTTAATGAAGTTTAAAAACGATGCAATGGCCTTCCTCTTTGCCGGTAGAACCGCACCGCACGGGTATAACGTCGAAACGGAAATTATCGGAACGAAAGCAACGCTGCGAATCGCTTCTGTTCCTCAAAAAAACTTGGTTGAAATTCTTGACCGGTACGGTGTCCGCAAAGAGTGTTCGGAGAATTTTCAGGAGCGGTTTGCACAGGCTTATCTGCACGAAATGGAAGCATTTGTAGACTGCATCCGCTCAAAGCGGAAACCGTCCGTCTCCGTATATGACGGTACGGCGGTATCCGTTATTGCCGGTAAATGTACCGAATCCTTTCGGAGCGGAAAACTGATAGATATTTAATACGCGATCTCGGCGCTTAACCGGATATAGTGGTTGAACTGTTTCCCGATAGCATCCTTACGCCATTCACCCAGCTGTCGTGCAGCTTCTTTCCGGATTTCATGCTCCCCGTTGGGGATGTCCTTAATATCTTTTTCATTCCAACCTTTCATCTCATCAACAGGTGAATAGATATTGCGCCGTACGCCCGGATTGATGTTAGCTTCAAACACATAGCCGATTTTAAACAGCATAGATCCGCCCGACTTTATGATGGGCAAATGACAGCCGACATCCAACGCAAGCTGATTAACGTACTGGATTGTTTGCTGCTTCATAAAAGGCGTGGAATAAAGAAATGCGCGTTTTTTTGATTGGCTGTCATATTTTCCTTCAGGTTCGGTAACGGCAGAATAATTAAACGAAGAGCCGTCTGTCGTATATTTTTTTGACAGATAATCCTTCAGCATAGTTATATCGTCGATACTTTCCGTAATATTTGCATGGCGGATAAAGGTATTGGAAAAATTAATATCAAGTCCATAAAGCGGGCGGAATTTTAACTTCAGCTGAATCTTGTCCGAATTAGGATCTAAATTGCTGCCGAGATTCCGTCCGCGATGCGTATAATTTTGATAATTACGAGCCGCCGGATCATGATGGTCATGATGCGTATAGGTATACGGTAATACAAACGTATAATTCAAATCGACAAAAGAGAACCAATGGCTATACGGCATCGTATATGAAACGCCGCATTCACCCGACATACGCCATTTTGCGCTTTTGAACTTAACTATTTCGTTAAAGCCAAGATCATCGGCATAAAAAGCAGTGTCAAAACGCAGCCCTTTTACCGGTTTAACAGTTGCACTTAAGCCGATGAGGGAATTATCGGGAAAGTTGTATACACTTTGCCCAAGAAAAAAGGCTGAAAAGGGAATTAAGTACATCGGCTCAAACCTTTTTCCATAAACCATACTATCTATAATAGAGAACGAAAGCCACGGTAACGGACGGATATCAAGGGAATGAGATGATAAAAACTTGTTCGGTCCAATAGAATCCGTCTCTTTATAGTCATTTGTTGCAGAAAGTAACAAAAGGACTTGATTATATGCCCATTTTCTCTTATTAACGGTAAAAATAAACTGCCCTGCATGGAATGCATCACGAGAAAGAAAAATACCGCTGTCGTGGAAGGGGCCGTACGAAACACGTCCCAATCCTGCTGTAAAATAATATTCGGAAGTACCAAACGTTGTGGATGTATTAAAAGCCGGAAGTATTTTGAGTTTACCGATATTTATGTCATCATTCGCAATATCCTTCTGCGAATAGGAGTACGCCGGCAACAAGTTTTCATTATCCAACTTATTCAATCCGTTAACACTAACATAAGCTGAAATAGTCAACAGTTTTGTTATCGAGTAATTCAGTTTCGCAAGCGGGCTTATGACAAATTGCTTTTGTGAATTTCGTGAAGCAAAATTTACTTCAGCTCTCCCTCCGAAGTGAAAAACTCGCTGAAAGAATCGCGCTTGATATTCCGAAGCCTTCCGCCGTTGATCGGCATCTCCTTTTTCTATGACAATTTGTAAAAGGCGCTCTATTTCTTGTAGAGGGTACGGCCGAATACTCGGCGCATCATTAATCAATCCGCATCCTTCCCAAATCGACAAATCTTCATAAAAGGGATCGAATAAGTCTACCGGAGCTTGTGCAAAAATAGATATCGTATGGATCATTGTAAACAGTAGCGCTGTGCACAAAAATTTTTTCATAAAAACCTCTTACATATTATATAAAACCCTCTAAAACTAGGTCAACCTTACCGAAAAGTCAAGAGGTCTACCAACGGGTATTGGCAGAAACCCATAATCCGTAACAGCCCTTCTGTGCGAAATTTTATCTAAAATTTCGCACATTTTTCCCACAAATGGATAAACGCATCAGGTAGACTAGATAAAAATCGCGGAAAAATTGAGACTGTGAGACCATTTGAACCGCGAAGAGGTTCAACTCTGGTCGAATAGTCTCAGTTTTTCCGTGGGGATATTAAAAAACGACCTGATGCGTTTATTCATCCATCCCGTTCACTCTTTTTTTTTTTTAGGCTATACTACCCTGTATGATTACAGTAAGCGATGTTAGTTTAAAATTTTCGGAAAAACCTCTTTTTAAAGATGTCAATTTAAAATTTACGCCCGGGAACTGCTACGGCATTATCGGAGCAAACGGGGCGGGTAAGTCAACCTTTCTCAAGTTGCTTTCAGGTGAGTTGGAGCACGATAGCGGTGAAATCAGTATTACGCCGGGTGAGCGGATGGCAGTATTGCGGCAGGATCACTTTGCTTTTGATGAGCATTCCGTCAAAGACACCGTATATATGGGACATCCGACACTCTATAAGATTATGAAAGAGCGGGAAGCCATTTACGAAAAAGAAGATTTCACCGAAGCGGACGGTATCCGCGCCTCGGAGCTTGAAGGTGAGTTTGCCGACATGGGCGGCTGGGAGGCGGAAAATCAGGTAGAGCAGATGCTTTCCGGGCTCGGTTTGGAAGAAGCAAACCACGAGCGCATGATGAGCGAGCTTGACGAAAGCCAGAAAGTGCGTGTGCTGCTGGCACAGGCGCTGTTCGGCAACCCCGATATTCTTTTGTTGGACGAGCCGACGAACGGTCTCGACCTTGAATCCATCAGCTGGCTTGAGGAGTTTTTAATTGAGTTCCCGAATACGGTGATCGTGGTATCGCACGACCGGCACTTTCTAAACACCGTGTGTACGCATATTTGCGATATCGACTTTGGAAAAATCCGTATGTACAGCGGTAACTACGACTTCTGGTATCAGATGAGTCAGATTATGCAGCGGCAGGCGCGTGATCAGCAGAAAAAGCGCGAAGAAAAGATGAAAGACCTGCGCGAATTTATTCTACGGTTTGCTTCTAACGCGGCAAAAAGTCGACAGGCAACCAGCCGCAAAAAAG
>CAJPTT010000127.1 GCA_905373565.1 uncultured Treponema sp.
CGCAGGTTTCACGCTCACCGATATATACGAAGACACGAACGGAGAAGGACGCTTGCACGAATTGCATATCCCGTCATTCATTGCAACGCACGCGGTGAAATAAGAAGAATCCGTTGTCTCGTTTATAAACAAATATTATCGAGGTGCTCATGGTATTAAGAAAATATGAAGCGCAAGATTCCAAAATCATTTGCAGCTGGATTAAAGATACAAAGCAGCTTTATCAATGGTCTGCCGACAGAATAGGGCGGTTTCCACTGAACGGCAATGAGTTAAATGAATACTATGGTTCGATGAACGGTACACAGCCTATCATTCCTCTTTGTGCCATTGACGGCTGCACCGTACTCGGTCATTTGTTTATCCGATACCCAAATAAAGACGATAAAATTGAAGAATACATACAAGCAAATTGCGAGTATCCGGGAACATGGAACGGAACAATCGAAAGAATAGAACAAATCGGTAATCTAATCATCACCGCTGTCACCGTATACTGAAAATATATATAATCTCATTGTTGCAGACATCAAAATTCCCCGGTTATCTCCCGCCATATACAAAGGATTCTCTAGGCTGCAAAATGTATTTTTAAAATCGGCTTACCTTGCCCCCCCCCTACACTTGCCGTGTAAGTTTTTCGGTAAAAAACACCAAATTCTTTGCAAGGAATACGGCAGAATAGGTAACAATACTGCCTGCACATAAAAGCGCAAAGGGAATCCAAAAAGAATCGCCGAATTGACTTAAATCGATTTTACCCATATCGCTGAATGGAAGGAGAATAAATCCGAGTATCAGAAATGTGCCGACCGCGATCCACGGCAAAATTGTTTTGTTTTGCTCCTGTCGGGCGGCAACCGGTGCACTCTGTTTATTCAGCAAGTGTATTGCATTCATTGTCGCAGTAAGCATCCGCTCTTCCGCTGCAATAGGTGTATGCAGTATATGCCGCTGAACATTCTCTCCAGCAGCCATCCGGCTAACAACTCGTCTACACGATGTACAGCATAAAAGGTGCAACTTGAACCCTGTCGGCATCGGTTCGTTTTTATCGAGTAAAAGATACTGATCTTGGAAAATATCACAATTCATAGAATCTCCATCCGTTAATTGCGCACAACAACCGGATACGGGAACACCGCCCTCCGATGCGTATATTCAAAAACCGTGCGATCTTCTTTAAGGTATTTCCGTAAAATTTTCTTTGCGCGGAAAATATGAGATTTTATCGTGTTCAACGGCAGTTCGGTAACAGCAGCAATGTCGGTATAGCTCATATCGTAAAAAAAATAGAGATCGATACAAATACGGTAACTATCGGGCAAACTGTTTACCGCCTCGCGCACCGACAGAATAATACATTCGTTCAAATGCTTTTCTTCGGGATTATCCCCCCGATACTCAATTTCAGTACCGTCTGCAAGCGAGGTATAGTGCCGCCGTTTTTTAACCGAATTGATTGCCGTATTATAGGCGATACGCATCAGCCATGTTGCAAACGGAGCTTCCGCACGGAACGTTCCCAGTGCGGAATATGCTTTCAGCATTACATCCTGCACAAAGTCTTCGCAATCGTCGGTATTGTCAAAAAAGCTCAAGCCGAGCATATAGACCCGTTTTTGATATTGCGCCGCTAATACGGCAAAGGCTTGCGGATTGCCGTTTAATACCGCTTTGCACACCTCATAATCCCGCAGCGCTTGATTATGTCCTTCCTTTTTATAAACGGCGGCATAATCGGTTGTCATATTCATCGCCTATTCCTCCGTTTCTCTTTCCGGCAATGAGGTATGCTTTTGCACTTCACTATCCCGGTTGCGGCGAGTGATTGCATAAAAGAGCGTAAGGCCGATACCAAGTGCGAGCGGAATAAGACCTCCAAGTAAGATATAACCGATCCCCGCAATAAAATAGAACAAGCCGAACAACGCGCAGCCGATAACGGTCAGCATAATGCCCAGCAATAAGCAAAAAAGGCGGATATTAACGGCAGGACGGATATAGGTATTTGTCTTAATCTGAAGCATAATCTGCTTATGCCGCCATAAAAAATAAAAAAAGACCAGAACGCTGCCCATCACAATCCCGACAATCGGAATGACGGCGATAATAATCTGCACTGCAACCATTTTTATTGTTTCCTCCACAAAGCCCCGGAAAGTTCACCGGTGTTTTTCAAGGCTATCCTCGTTTTAATAAAGAATCACAAATTCTTCAAAATAGATATTATGTATCGAGCCTAATACGAGCTGCTTGTTTATCCGTTCCATCAGCGCCTGTTTTATATCTTGCGGCAATTCGCTGCTAAGCCGATAGGCGCTTTCAAGCGAGAACCAGTCGAGTATGTTGTTTTTCAACACTTCTTTTTTTGCAACCAATTCTTCCTGAAAGGCGGTATCCGAAGCCTTATATTCAAGGAAGGGCTTTAGAACAACGGTAATCGGCGGATTATCGGCTGTAACGGCACGCAGTTGCCCCAGATCGCAATATAAGCACTGCCCGCATCCGATTCTTCTTCCTGCCGGCCGGAAGCTCGGTCTCTTGTCTTTTTGACAAAAGCGGCAACCGTTCCGATTACAATAGCTGCAATCAGAACAATGATGATGCTTCGTAACAGTTTAAATAATTTGTCCGACGGGTATACGCTCATATTTATGATGAGTATATCAAAAAAAAACAATTGACAAAAGCCTCTTTTTATCTATAATGAGTTCATTGTAATGCGCTTTTGCCCCGGTGGTGGAATTGGTAGACACGCTAGTTTCAGGTACTAGTGCTTTCACGGGCATGGGGGTTCAAGTCCCCCCCAGGGCAGTCTTTCTATCAGATACGGCATGGAATGTATATAATAGATGCCGTCGAATAACCGCTCACCAATTCTCTTCCATAGTTCAGCATTACATCGCATAAACTTTTCCCGTCGGCCATAGCTTTAACAAAACGCTTAAAAAAAGCACTGCATCAGAGGAGTTCACTATGAAAGATAGAAAACGTGGATTTTTTTATTCGCTCTTTCGCGGTTTAAATCTTATCCGTTTAATTATTCTCAATATCATTTTTTTTGTTCTGCTCTTCCTATTTATTGCAGCGTTCTATAAATATAACGACAGCACGGACAAACCTAAAAACACCCGTGTTACGGTTTATGCAGATTCCGTTTTATTGATTAATCCTGCAGGACGGCTTACCGAAAAACCCGATGAATTTATCTGGCGGAATTATCTATTGTCGGAAACAGCCTCAGATTCGATCCTTTTATCCGATATTACAAATACTTTAACCCATGCAGCGCACGACCGGCGTATTACGGCAGTTTTATTTGATGTATCAGGCTTGTACGGTATTTCCACGGGGCATTTCGCCGAATTGAAGACAGCGCTGCTTAAATATAAAGAAGCAAATAAACCGCTCTATGTATTTTCAACAAGCTACGGATTAGGACGCTACTACATCGCCTCTTTTGCAGACCATATATACCTTGATCCGATGGGCGAGGTGGACTTATCAGGCTTTTATACCGAATCGCTTTTTTACGGCGAAATGGAAAAAAAATTCGGCATTCAGTGGAATGTTGCCCATGCGGGAGCATTTAAATCGATGGCGGAAACCTATACCCGTACCGGTATGTCCGCCGGAGTACACAGCAATCATCTATCCGTATTTAAAGATGTATGGCACACGTATTTGCAAGATATAGCCGCAAATAGAGCCGCTGATGCCAGCCTCTTTGAAACATATACGGTGAACTATAATGATGCACTTCGGAAGGTAAACGGTAACAGCGCTCAAGCGGCATTAGATGCAAACTTGATTACCGATATCGGTACGTATGAAGAATGCGGTGTCGAACTCGGCGTATTGGATGAAGAAACTTATAATCTTTCCTCGCGGGATTTTATCAACTATGATAATTATAATAGGGCATTTAAAAAGAAAGAAACAGCCAATCGCATCGGTGTCATTTATTTAACCGGCTCAATTACGGGAAGTGCCGACAATACATCCGATAACACAGACAGTCCTACCCTCGTAGATTTATTCGACGATGCCGCCGGGGATGATTCAATTAAAGCGGTGGTACTGCGGATTGATTCGGGCGGCGGAGAGGTGAACGCTTCAGAAGATATCCGAAGAAGTGTGGAACGGCTCTCAAAAAAAATCGGTAAGCCCGTTGTTGTGTCGATGGGAAGCATAGCGGCATCGGGAGCATATTGGATTGCATCTTCCGCCGACTATGTTTTTTGCTCGCCGTATACCATTACCGGTTCCATCGGTGTCTTTGCCGTTTCACCGACTATCCAAAACGCCGTAAAAGAATACTTCGGTATCCGCGTGGATGGAGTCAGTGCAATCGGTCGTATGCCCTATTCCATTTTCCGCAATCCGACCGACGAAGAAAGAACACAATCCGAATTGGAAGTAATGCATACATACTCAATCTTTTTAGATAAGGTTGCGCAGGGTAGAAACCTGCCGCGTGCGACGGTTGCAGAATTGGCTCAAGGAAAAATCTATTCCGGTACGCAGGCAAAGGCGCAACAGCTTATCGATGAGCTGGGCGGCTTTACCGTTGCCGTCAATTATGCGGCCACAAAGGCAGGCATAAAGGAGACGTATTCAATCAAAGTGTTATACAAAGAGCCGCCTGTCGCCGACGAAATCTTAAAAACGCTTCTCGCCGAAAATGCACGGTTCTACAAAACCGCCGACCTGCAAGTGCTGCACGAGCTTTTCCGGCTGCGCTCTAAAAAAGGCTTTTACGTATATACTCCCATCAAAGCGCCGACGGAAGAGAGATAGCAGTAGGGGATATTTTTCTTTTTTTCCGATAAAAAGAAAAATATCCCCTACAACCCCTAAAAAGAAAAATAACGGCTTAGGGCTCTGCCCTAAGAACCCGCTTTTGTTTCAAGACATAGTTCTGAAAATAAAAGCTAAGAAGTGATGGTTTTAACACTAACTCGTTTCAGTACCGCAATATGGATGGCGGTGGTTTCATGCAGAAGCACAGATACAAAAATAGCTAAGAATCTCAAGAAAAAATTTCCATTTTAATTACGGACACACAAAAAAAACGCCCCCCATGCCGGAATATTCTCCAACTTGAGAACGGTCGATTTAATTTGTAATTGGTAATGTTTTTTTACTTACAGCATTGCAATTTTCAATTGCTTGCCGAAAGCGGCGACAATTTTCTATACCATCGAAACATAACTGCAACAGCAAACAGGAAGGATAAAAAATCGGAAATCGGCTGCAGCAGGTAGATTCCGGTTTTGCCGTATACGGCAGGCAGAAGATATAAGAGCGGCACATAAAAAAAACCTTGCCGTGAAATTGATATCAGAAGCGCTGAAAAATAATTGCCGATATTCTGCATGAACATACTGCTCACCGCAAAAACGCCTAATAACGGAAGTGAGAAGCATTGCATCCTGAGTATCTTAATTCCGGTAGATACAACTTCATCATCGTTTGACATCAGCTGCATCCAGTGTTCGGCAAAGATGTATAAGATTATTGAGGCGATTGTTAAAAAAACGGTACCCACGGCAACGGTAGTAATAAAGGCCATTTTTACTCTGGAGTATTTTTTTGCGCCGTAATTCATCGCACAAATCGGTTGAAACCCCTGTCCCCAGCCGATCATAATCATAAAAGCCAATGCGACGACTTTTGAACTTATTGTTAAAGCAGCGATCATACTTTCACCGTAGTGCGCCGCCGTAACATTGAGCAGCACCAATGCGGCGCCGGTAATTGCCTGCCGCGAAAAATTAGGGAGCCCCCCCGCAAGAATATGATACATGCGCGCCTTGCTGCATTGTACTTTTTTTAGATTGAACGAAATACTCTCGTGTCGTTTTGCTAAGAGCGTCAGCACAATACACCCGATAATCTGACCGATGAGCGTTGCATATCCGGCGCCGATAAACCCCATGTTAAGCGGAAACATCAGCAGCGGATCCAGTACCATATTGGTCAGCATTCCGGACAGTAATCCGATCATTCCATCGCGTACATTTCCGCACAAACGCAGCTGATTATACACCGTTACTGCATATAAACTGAACGGAATGCTGATGATAATGATCTTTAAATACTGTACGGTAAAGGTGAGTACATCCTGCGATGCACTGCCGCCGATGAGTTTTGCAAGCGGTACAACAAAAATATATGCTGCGATTGCGATTACGATGCCGGTTACGATTGCAATGACAATACCTATCGAAGAAAAAATTTCCGCTTCCGCATAGTCTTTTGCGCCGATTTTTTTTGACATTACATTACCGCTGCCGTAGCCGTACCAAAACCCGATTGCTTGGATAACACTGACAAAACTGAATACCACACCGATTGCCGCAATCATTGATCTGTTGTGTAATTGTCCGACAAAAAAGGTATCGGTTACATTGTATATAACGCTGATCAACATGCCGATGATTGTCGGAATTGACATTTTAATAAGCAACGGAAAAATCGGCTTTGTTAAAATGTTAAACCGCCTTTGCTCTTTTGAATCCATCTCAACAGCTCCGTACTTCACCAGTATTGCCGTTAACGGTGATGAGGTCGCCGTCCTTGAATTTGGCGGTGGCGAAACCGACACCCAATACTGCCGGTATATTAAATTCCCGTGCAACAATCGCTGCATGGCTGAGTGCAGAGCCGGTATCTGCAACGACAGCGCTTGCAAGTTTAAAAAGCGGTGTCCATTCAGGATCGGTGAGATGACACACCAGCACATCTCCTTTTTGCATCTTATAAAATTCTTCAGGCGTGCGAATAATGCGCACCGTTCCTACAGCAGTTCCCGGGCTTCCGCTCACCCCTTTCAGTACATCACCAGTTGAATCGAACACCAGTAATTTTGAAGCTTCCCAAACTTTTTCCGCAAGCGGAAATTTTTTATTCCGCCTTGCGATCTTTT
>CAJPTT010000128.1 GCA_905373565.1 uncultured Treponema sp.
GGGTAAATGTATCAGACTCTCTTTTTAACACCCCGCAAAATATAAAGGCCGTCCAACCTTCCTTTTAAAAATATGCGGACATCTACTTCGTTATTTCACAAAAATTAGTCCTCAACGTGCAAAAGCACGCCTGCGGGTAATTTTTGTTCATGCCTCGTATCTGCCTCGCCTCTTTTTAAAAGGCTAACGGAAAGCCTGTTTTTAACAGTCATAACCTATTATTCTGCGAGTTTTATCTATTTGTCTGATACGTTTACCCTTCTTGTAAAATAAACTGCGTGAAATTTTTTTCAAAATTTCGCGCAAAAGGAAGACAACCGCCCGAAATGTTCTTGTTGCGGTTGTCCTGTTCTCTTATGTGAATTCTTTTTCGAGTTGCAAAAATATGCAGGCGGGCCATGTGAAGGCCTGATCGTCGTACCCGCAGCCCGTAAACGCATCGTAATTTTCTGCCATTAAACCGATTTTTGTTACCTCAAAAAAACGGTACGCCAAACGTTTTGCGAAATCGGGATATCCGTTCGCTCTTAGTGCATCGATAAACAAATAGGTTACAGGCGCCCACAGGGGACCGAGCCAATAGCCACCTTTCTTATATAGCGGACTGTCTTTTTGCTCGGTAGTGAGTCCGAACGGAGCTTCAAAGTTTTGTTCCAAATCACGCACTAATGCATCGGCAATCCGTTTATCCATGCGGTAGGCAATAACCAATGGCAGATACATCAGCAGCGAGTGCCCCGTTCTAATTCTACTGCCCGTACCGGTATTCCATGCATGAAAAGCGCCATCCTCATAAAACCTGTCCATAAAGCTGTCAAAGAGTTCATCCGCCTGCCGCTTCCACTGTGCAGCCTCCGTATCATTGCCAAGCCTTTGCGCAAAGGAGGACAAGATATCCATTTTTTGAATGAGGAAGGCGCTTAAATCGGGAGATTCTACTGGAACGCCTTCATGGAAAACGGAAGCATTATCCCAGCCTGAATCGTTACCGTGATAGTACAACGGAAAAGCGCTTCCGTTCGGACGGCGGTGGTCAAGCCAATAAAGAGCGGCGCGGCAAAAACTTTTATACGCCGGTAAAAAGTATTCCTGCCGGGAAAAAAGCGGATTCGCTTCCAGCAATTTATTATATGCCCACGCATGAATAGGCGGTTTTAAGCAGTTAAATGATGCAAAGGTATTATTGACATAGTCGGGATAGGCACCGAAAGCATCCTGCGTGTCAAAAAATATTTTCAGCTGTCCATAGGCTTCTTTCGGATACGCGCCGCCCAATGCAAGCGCCGTAAAGCAATTGTCCCAGCTCCAAATATTAAACATGGTGTTTTTAGACATATACACGGCATCGCAGGTTAATGCTCCCTGCGCATGGACGGTATTGTTCCATACAATATAGCGAGCAAGCGAATGACTTTCTTGATACGCCTCGATGAAGCAAGGAAAGCGGCGTTTCCATTCATCATACTCGGCTGCAAGCTGTTGCTCCGCTTTATCAAAGTCGTCCCTTGTGCACACATCAGGACGAAAAGAAACGGTTGTACTTCTAAGCACGGCGCAGGCAGCTTGCCCATCGGCATTAACCGTAAGTACAGGACAGGCGCTTCCTCGTACCGTCCACTTTGATGTTGCCGTGCAGCGCCCTTCCAAAACCGACATGCATATTTTTAATTGTTTATCATACAGCTGATGTTCATATTCCCCTTCGGAAACCTGCACAAGCGTATCGTATGCACCGTCCGTAATTCCTTTTAAACGGATGGTAAAACCGGCAGCTTTGATAAACAGCCGCTCATCAGCAGTACATAACAGCGTAACAAAACAGGCGGCATCATCTTGAGCATGAAATGAAAGAACGGTTTCCGTTCTTTCGCATATCAAGTCTTTCCATACATAACCGTCTATCGAAAGTTCATAGATATTCGAAACGGCGCCGTCCCCTCCGTGAAGATCCCGTATATATACTTTTCCTTCATTTTCCGAAACGGCAAAATACGAACCGCGTGCACTGAAAGGTACCGTATCAATTCCATACGCAAAACCGTATGTGTTCATTTTATTGCTCCTGAAGTGCCTTCGATAATGTATTTTTGTGCAATCATAAATAACACAATAGGAGGGATAATCATAATGACGGTAATACACAAAATGGGAATAATCTGCGTATCATGCACACCTTTAAACGACGCAAGTCCCAACGCGAGCGTATACTTTGCTCTGCTTTGCAAGAAAATAAGCGGGCCGAGATAGTCGTTCCATACCGTCAGCATATTTAAGACTGCAACTAAAATAAGTTGCGGTTTTAATATCGGCATAAAGATCAGTGCATAAATCTGAAACGCATGAGCACCGTCGATACGGGCGGCTTCCTCAAAGTCGCGCGGAACGCCCGCTAAAAATTGGTGCATCAAAAAAATATAATAGGCCGAACCGAAGAAGGCGGGCACAATCAACGGCTTTAACGTATTGATCCAACCGAAAAGATTAAACTCCATATACAGCGGAATCATTGTTACATCCCACGGAATCATCATCGTAGAAAGCATGATGATAAACAGAATGGTTTTACCTTTAAACCGATACCGTGCAAAGCCGTATGCAGTTAAAGAACAGGCAATGAGCTGCCCGATCGTCGTCATAACCGTAATAAGAACCGAATTAAAAAAATACAACCCGAAGGGCTGGGACTTCCATGCAGCAGCAAAATTACCCCAACGCCATTCTTTAGGGAAAAAGCGGGGCGGATATGCATTTGCCTCCGCTTCCGTTTTAAACACGGTTAGCAACATATATATAAACGGAAATAAAAAATAAAGAGCAATTGCTATCAGCAGAGTGTATATCAGTATTTTACTTTTTTTCGACAGCCTCATGTTTCCCTTCTTTAAAAATTCGACAGCCGAACAAAATATCAATTTTTGAGGCTGTTGAATTAGTACGCGATAGCGTACATACAATCTGCGATGTTTCGGCTTTGGCCGAAACTCGACGTTTAACGAAACCGCGCGGATTTAGCGGGTGAAGTTAAACGGTTTTTCATTTCTGTTTCATAAAACACCCATGCGGAAGAAGACTTAAACACCAACATCGTCAATATCAAAATAATGATGAACATAATCCATGCATTCGCAGAGGCATAACCCAAACGGTGATGTTTAAATGCATTGCGGTACACGTACAATCCGTAAAAATATGTCGCGTTCAACGGGCCGCCGCTGGTCAGCAGCATAACCAGTGTCAACTGCTGGAATGCCGTTATCAACGAAGTTATCAAATTGAATAAGATGGTCGGCGTAATAATCGGGAGGGTGATACTGAAAAACTGACGCACAACGCCCGCTCCGTCCAAATCGGCAGCTTCATATAAATCCGCAGGAATAGTTTTAATATTTGCATAAAAGATGAGCATCATCGTACCGACCCCGAAGGCACTTGCTAACACAATGGCAACCAATGCCCACGACGGATCTAACAGCCACTTAGGGCCGGAAATACCTATTAAAGACAAAAGATAATTGAAGATGCCGTAATCGGCATTCAACAGCCATCCCCACACAATTGAAACGGCCACACCTGAAATAACGGTGGGGATATAAAAGACTGTCCTAAAAAATTTAACGCCCGCGACCGGCTGAGAAATCAACAGTGCCAAAAACAACGCAAGGCACATATTCAGAGGCACAAAAATAACGGCATATTTTAATGTGATAAACAACGAACGGTAAAACTGCTTATCCTGCGTGAACATCGTAATATAATTTTTAAAGGCGGAAAAGACGGGTGGCTTTGTAATAGACCAATCAAAAAAGCTCATAATAAGCGACATCAGCAAGGGTCCCGCTGTAAAGGCGATAAACCCAATCACCCATGGAGATATAAAGAGATATGGAGCTATTACATTTTTCTTGTTCATTTTCCGCCCTGTATATTTATTTTCTTTTGCTTATCTCGTCCAAAACACTTGCACTGTTTTCCAATGTAGTCGGATTAAAAATCCTTTCAAATGCCAGCGATAACTCATCCGATAAATCAGACCACGTAGGGCTTATAAAGGCCGAAGGCGTGTAGCCTGCACTGTGCTCAAGCATCGTATAAAAAGGAGCGGTCTTTTCATCGGTCATGATGTTCGCTTCGGCAACAACCGACTTTAAAACCGGCAGTTCATATCCGATACGCTCTTTATTTAATTCCGTTCCCGTCCAGTATTTTATAAACTCCCACGCAGCATCCTTATGCTTTGAGCTTTTTGCAATCGATACGCCTGAACTGCTGAGAATACTTACAGAATCTTTCCCTGTTCCTGCAAAGGCGGGAATTTCGACAATACCGTAATTCAAGTTTTCCCGATTAAAGCGTGCAATCGCCCAGCCCCCGTAAACATACATAGCAGTTTTACCGCCGCTCATTTCGTCCGAACCGCCTTTTTCGGTTGCAATAGCCCATCCCTGTTTTTCCATATTTTGGAACATATCGAATACGGCTATACTTTTGGGAGCATTCAAATATCCGTCGGTATTTCCGTTGTTATCCATATAGCTTGTTCCATTGCTCCAAAGATACATTTCAAAATCATAAGGGTCAGCCTTTAACTGGAATGAAAATCCTTTTACGCCCGGAACTTTTTCGGTGATAAGCTGAGCGTTTTTCTGTAAATCATCCCATGTCCAATCGGAAGAGGGATAGGCCAAACCTGCTTTATCGAAAATATCTTTATTAAAATACAGACAATGCGTCGTAAACCCGACCGGCATACCGTATATTGTTCCTTTCATCTGATTGTACGGCCACAATGCTTCATAAAAATTTTCTTTATAGGCCTTCCCCTCTTTTTCGATATAGGGCTCCAAGTTTTCCAAGCCTTCGTAGTAGGCAGGATAGTTCCACATATACATAACATCGGGAGCATCCCCTGAACCCATACCGGCGCTGATCTTCGTATCATAGTCGTCTCCGTAGGCTTCCAATGAAACCTTGATATCGCTATGAGTTTCGTTGAACCGATCGACCAGCTTTTGCTGAGCTTCCAAAGTTTCGGCGCTATCCCACGAAGCAAATCTGATTTCCGTTTTGCCGGAGCCTTGCGAAGCCTGCTTTGAGCAGCCGATAAAAAATACTGCGCACAGGGCACATATCATTACAACAAATAGTCTTTTTTTCATATCTTCCCCTTTCTATAAGATGGATATATTTAGTAAATATATTGTAAGTTTACTAAGTAAATTTGTCAAGTTTTTATTTTTTAGAAACTGAATCAAAAAACCCCGACGAGAGATTATATTCACTCATCGGGGTTTACTATATGCACATTTAATCCAATCGGAAAGCCTATTTAACCTACGGCATTTTCGATAATACGGATGAGTAAATCGATCCCCTTATAGATGGAGCTTATGGGAATGCACTCAAAACGTCCGTGGAAGTTAAAGCCGCCGGCAAAGATGTTAGGGCAGGGGAGTCCCATAAACGAGAGCCGAGCGCCGTCCGTCCCGCCGCGGATGGGGTGGATAATCGGCGTGATACCGATCTCTTCCATAGACTTCTTCGCAAGGTCGATAATTTCGATATGCGGTTCAATTTGTCCGCGCATATTATAGTAGCTGTCTGTAATGGAAAGCGTGATGATGGCACCGTATTTTGTGTTCAAAAAAGCAACGGCATTCCGCAGCAGCGTCTTCTTTTGCTCGAATTTGTCGGTAGAATGGTCGCGGATGATGTACGACATGGACGTGTGATCCACTGCGCCGTTAAGGTGAGTAAGCAGAAAGAATCCTTCATACCCTTCCGTATATTCGGGCTTTTGTTCTACCGGCAGCATAGCGTCCAGCTCGCCGGCAACCCGCAGCGAATTGATCATGATATTTTTTGCCGTACCCGGATGGACGTTTTTTCCTTGAATTTCGATTTTAGCGCTTGCGGCGTTAAAGTTTTCGTACTCCAGCTCGCCGATTTCTCCGCCGTCGATGGTGTAGGCAAAATCCGCACCGAATTTTTTTACATCAAAGAGGTCTGCACCTCTGCCGATTTCCTCATCGGGGGTAAAGCCGATTTTAATCGTGCCGTGCTGCACCTGCGGATTGTCACGGAGGTATTCAACCATCCCCATGATGATGGTGATGCCCGATTTATCATCCGCACCCAAAAGCGTGGCACCGTCAGTGGTAATAATGTCTTCGCCGATAAGCTTGTTGAGGAACGAAAATTCCTGTACCGTCAGCGAATAGGTTTCGTTCAGTTTAATATCGCCGCCTTTATAGTGCACAATCTGCGGGTTGACACATTTTCCGTCCAAGTCGGGCGCGGTATCCATGTGTGCAATAAATCCGATAACGGGCGCTTTTTTATCGGTGTTGGCAGGGATTGTTCCGTAGACATATCCGTGCGCATCCTGTTCGGCATTGGCTACGCCCAGCTCGTGCAATTCCTGCACCAACATCTTTCCAAGCTCCAGCTGTCCCTTGGTGCTGGGGCATTCGGGATTATCTTCATTCGATTTGGTATCGACTGCAATGTATTTAAAAAAGCGTTTTACTGCATCCATAACGTATTCCTCCTTACTTTCCGGTAAACAGTTTTTTCAGCATACCGAATATGCCCGTTTTTTGTGTTACCGGCTGAGTTTGTGCCGAAGACTGTACCGGCGCCTTTCCGGTTCGGCTCCGCTGCTCCGGCATTCGGTCTTGGTTAGGCCGTCTCTTTTGCTTTGCCCCCTGCCGTGTGTCACCCGTTTGGGACGGAACGTATTTATCGCCCTTGCGCCGCTTTTTCTCAGGCTGTCCCTGCCGGTTTTTAGTACGGTTTGCGGTTGCTCCCGCCTTTCCTTTCTTGTCGGCAGCAGGCTGAGCGCTGCGGCTTTCTTTGGCGCTTTCGGTACCCTCGTTGGTATCCGC
>CAJPTT010000129.1 GCA_905373565.1 uncultured Treponema sp.
ATCCATAATTGAGCAATTTCCGCAAAAAAAGAGCTGTCGTCCAACGGTACTTTTTTCGGTTTTACATCGGCGGCTTTTTTCCGTTTTTCTTCCGTATCAATACAAAAATGATTGTTTGTAAGACTGTTTTCACCATAAAGTTCTTTATAGTAACCCCAGAGTTCCGGTTCCAGCAGCGCTATAATTGTGTCCACAGTATAGCGAGTACCGTTTTTTATCAGTTCACCTTCTTTTATATAGGCGTATAAATCGCAGATAATTTCTTTTAATAAATCATTCATTTTACTTCTCCTCATATTTCATATTTTTACGCAATATATCGTGCTTGATATTTTGTGGCATCTACTTCAATGTATGACAAAGCTTGTTCCACCGTCATCCCGTTATCTGCAAGCGAAGGGCTCTTTTTACCGGTTTTGTTGTCGATAAACCGGCACTCGCTGTCCAGAATGTAGTAGGCATTCGTCATTGCTTCATTATCCTCTGCAACGATATTCTTACCGAAAGAGCCGGCGGTTTTGTGCCGCAGTACAAAGGAATTAAAATCGGCTTTAGTAATCAGCAGATCTTCATAATCATTTTTAAGCTGTGTATTCGGCTTCAACACTTGGAAGAGCTTTATTCTATCAGGCTGTACGGCTTCGTAAAAGTGGGTAAAATCCTCATGCACATTCAACTTACTGACCACCGTATTTATCTTTAACCGAATACCGTGTGATTTGATTGCAGCGCACAGCTGTTCGTACTCAGTTCTTGTAATAACATGACCGTTACAGCATCTGCCGATTGCAGCATTCGTTCTTTCGTCTAAAGAATCGACACTGATACCGATGCACGATAAAAGCGGATAGATAGCTTCAAATTTTTGCGCATTATGGATGAGATTAAAACCGTTTGTTACGATTGAGCAGTCGAACCCTGCGTGATAAGCATCACGGACAAGCGGGATGAGTAATAGAGATACAGTCGGCTCTCCGCCGACAAAGTTAATCCTTTGAAAGGATCCTATGAGCTTTTTAAGCACAACCATATAATCTTTCCGCGTTAACGAAAGACTATTGTGCATAAAACAATACCGGCACTTAAAATTGCACGCTGCAGTAAAGTGCCAATTAACAGTGAGACAATGAGTCGTTTGCATTTTTGACCTCCAAAAACATTGCATAACACTACTAACATTGTCTTTGAAAGCAAAAATGTATTTTTACTATAGCGATAACGTATAGATTTGTCAAGAATGCTATAAAAATGGAAAAATCAAACGCAAATCAATTCAAAATACGCTGCCGGTGTAAAGATGAATGATTTTTCCTTAATTCTTTGATATATGCAACAACATCATCTTCTGTGCGACACGCAAACTCACGTTCAGCGGATGCCATTTACACAAATCTTTTTACAGGATCGATTAATAATCACCTGTAGTAATAGCTTTCCTTAAAATACTATTTATTTTTGTTTGATAGCCTTTACCGCCGGATTGAAGTGCTGCAAGAATATCCGCATCGATCTTTATAGAAATTGTTTTTTTAACGGGCGTTACATTCCAATATGCTTCATGCGCCGGTCTGAGTCTGGCTATTTGTGCCTTTGTCAGTTTGGGGCTATCCTCATCATACGATATAGGGTGATTTTTTATTTCTTCCAATCTTTCAGCCGTTAATTTTGTTGAAATAATCATAATATTCCTCCCTCAAGTCTTTCTCTGCTTGCCGTGCGGATATTAACCGTATTCTGTCTTTCTTTTCAGTAAAAAAGACCAACACTATCAATATTCCATTCAAATTACCAATTCCGTAGTATCTATCTTCTGTTTCAGAATGCTCAAAATCATATCCGGTTAAAAATGCAGGATCATCAAATACTTCCAATATTTCTTCGAAAGCGATTCCATGTTTTTCAATATTAGCACGATTTTTGTCTTCGTCCTACTCAAAACGATTATCGTTGCTTATAATTGTTTTCCCCATAAGAAAAATATATATTGATGAGGATATATTGTCAAGTATATTTATCGTTGGACAACGATAATGAGTCCAAGGTATAACTTCGGCGGCTACAATTTTGAAGGTGTACAAAATAATCCCCATATCGGTTTATTGCTGATCAATGTGATTGCCGTATTTATACTCTACCTGATTGCATCGCTGATCATTCTTGAAAAACAGGAAGTATAGACTTATGAGAATGATAGGAATGCTGTGCTTTGAATTTAAAAAGCTGAAACGGAAAAAGTTTTTTTGGATACTACTGCTTGTCATTATTATTTCTGCCGTTATACAGGAGCTTATGGGAAAAAAAGTATATAATAATGTTGCGTATGGCGAAACGTTCCTTAAAATTCAGCAGCCGACCAGAATGTCAATTTTAGAGGATGCTGAATTGGTGCGCGATAGCGCACATAGAATATGTGATGTTTGCGAAAGCAAACTCATCGGTTAACGAGGCAGCCCAATTTGGCTGCCGCAGTTATACCTTGGGATTTTTCTTGCATAACGGTCTTATCGTAAACAGTTATTATTTATTCATACCGATTTTTTCGTTGATAGGGATGGAATTGTTTTTATTGGAAAGACAAAATAATACGCTTATCAATATATTAACGGTGCCGATAACAAAAAACGTTCTTATTACGATCAAAACCGTTGTGCTCTGTGTCATTGCTTTGTTATATACCGTGCTTACGTTTCTTTCGATATGTCTGCTGGAAACAGAATTTAACCTGCATACTATACGAACCGATTTTGTATTGACTCATTTGGCTGTTTATATCATTCACGGCATCGTGTGTACTGTCATAGCAATGATGATAATCGGCATTATGCTGCATTTTAAGCAGAGTGCACAGGCAGCTGTAGCGGTAAGTTTTATTGCCTCTTTTGTCGGAGTTTTTATATCTCAAACACCGCTTCCATATCTTTATTGTGTTAATGCAATGTTTTATCTATCCGGTGCCGCTCAATCAACAGGTTTTGAAAAAATGATTGCCGCTATTGTTGTATTGATTGTGTGCGGAGTGACAGGGCTGTTATTTAATACGCTATCGAAAGAGGAATGCTAAGATAAGCGGAAGGGCTGATGTCATTAAGAATATACATTCATGTACATCTGAAGATATAGATGAAAATATCAAACGCAGATGCCCCTCCGGCGCTCTGCATCGGGGTATGCTGGTTTACCTGCGGCATTGCATGCCTCACCCAATTGTTAATAGATTTAAATTCATTATTTGTCAAGGAGAGTATGAAAAAGCTAAAAAGCAATGATCTAACCTGTTTAATCTTTTAGGCATGTAATCGGAACAACAAACACTCCGTCCTCTCGTTTATAGGCAAATGGAGCAACTCCGCATAAAACCATCAAAAAGGCAGGTTTCTTCATTTTTTCCGTATCAATTTTGGACGTTAATTTCAACAGACTTTCTGCACCTTCATTGATCGACTGATCCCCTCCAAGTTTTACCTCAACCAAACCATAGCTGCCGTTTCTTAAATGAATGACAGCATCACATTCAAGACCTGTCTTATCTCTATAATGATATACACTGCCATCCAATGCATCGGCATATATTCTTAAATCTCTGACACACAAGTTTTCAAATATCAAACCCATAAGCTCCAGATTATTGACCAGATCCGTTGGACCAAGTCCAAGTGCTGCCACAGCTATAGACGGATCCGCAAAATACCTAGTATCAGAAGTTCGAATAGCCGTTTTTGATCGCAAATTCGGATTCCATGCAGGAGAATCTTCAATGACAAATATTCTTTTCAAAGCATTCAGGTACCCATAAAGAGCTTCCTTATCAAAGGTTTCTACATCATTGCTTATTATGTCTGATCTGATTGTTTCCAGAGAAGCCTGTGTTGCAACATTTCTAGCATAGGATTTTAGTATACGTTTTGTTCTTTCAGAATCTCTTTTTACTCTATCGACTCTGGATATATCATCATTTACAACGGCATCATAATAATCAAATGCTTGTTTTAATGCGACTTTCTTACTGTGATTCAGAGCTGCCGGCCATCCTCCCCGGCAAATCAAAAAAGCAATTTCATCAATACTATGATTGTCCACAGCGGATATGTCTTTCTTATTAAACAAATCCATTAATGACACTTGGCCGGTGGAATCTTTGGATTCAAACAGAGACATCGGACGCATTTGCATACGCACGATCCGGCCTGTTCCTGTATGCATGCTCTCATCTAACGCAGCAGGAACCGAAGAACCTGTAAGAATGAACTGTCCAAATTCTCCTCTCCGGTCAACTTCATACCGTACGGCATTCCAGATATTCGTTGCTATCTGCCATTCATCAATCAAATGAGGAACCTCACCTTCAAGAAGATTCGAGGGGTTTATCCTTGCCATTTGCTGATACTGCGCCGTCATATCAGGACGATCCATCTCTATAACACTTTTGGCTATATGCTTTGCAGAGGTTGTCTTTCCACACCATTTAGCACCCTCTATAAGCACGGCTCCTTTAGATTCTAAATGGTCAAGTAAAACCTTATCTGAAACTCTTTGATAGTATTCTTTCATTGTAAAACCTCCGCCCAGCCTATATTCAACCGAGTATTTGGCTTATATAAAACCGAGTATTTGGACGTATTTTAACCGAGTGTTTGGCTTCTTGTCAATCCGGCGGACATGAAAATAGCATACACAGTGACGGTATTACGAAAGATTTTGGCGTATGGGATTCTCCAGATGAATTAGTGAAAAATCATCATACGGTTCTGAGCATTTGTTATCTGTCTTGATTGATAAGAATGCTAATTCAGAACCTCCACGGATGCCATCGTTAACAAATGTACTTCCTTGTACATTTGTTAACTACGAGTTTGCGCGGCAAACTCGTTTCTGCTGGAAACCACTGACATCCTGTCAGAGCAGTGAGTTTGCGGTAAGCAAACTCACACATTGGCTTGTACATGGACGTACAAGCCAATGCAACGGCACGGGCGGAGGCGGATATCCTTTTTTCCGTTTGTTTTCAGGTATGCGGCAGTTTTGGAGCGGGAGCGGAAAAACCTGCCTCCGATGATGCAGTAACGGGAAAAAGATTGGAGCCGGAGATCGGTTTTTGCGCAAGCAAAATTACGGTAAACCTCTAAAAAGTCTAATTCGCAATCCGCTTTAGCGGATATGATAAATCAATAATCCCGACGCAGAGTGTAGCCTCAAAGCGCCGGGGTATTAAATTCTATATGCGTAAAAGCCTTGCTTACGCCACAGAAAAAATACGTACTTCAGGTTCAGCCGACCAAAGCGGCTTTAGCCCTACAAATACATCGTTTTTGAACATATCACTTGAAAGATACTCTCGCGCATGTTCTACGCTGTCAAAACCATGCAGAATCTGTACGTCTTCATCGCAGATCACTAAATCCTTTGAGAGCGTCCCTTTAATTGTTTTTAGAAAGGGTTCACGGTAATATTTTTAATGAATAAATTCTCAATAACTTTTTAGTATTATGATTGAACGAGTTTTTCAAAAACCAGTATATAGCGAACAGGTATAAACATCCCTGCATTATTATATGGTTCTACTATACATTGAACAAAACGCCACCCTTTGCAAGACTGTTCAGCAATAACGGCTTCACACTCATCCCATAAAGTACGGTTTTCTTTTTTAAAGCCCCATTTTTTTCGCAATGGTAATTTAATATATTCATATTCGTACATCTTACCATCTCCTTCTGGTAAACGGTTCTATGCTATAGTTCCTATACAAATAAATATCCAGCTATAGCATAGAACTATTTATAGTATAACATCGATTATTTTTATTGCAATAAAAAATATCAAATCGTACAAAATAAAATTTGCTTATTTGTTAGACCTGTTTGGAAACCCAGTGTTGCAAGTTATAAAGATCACAAATAAACGTAACCTACAGAGCGAATTTTCTTCTTTTATTCGTGCGAGGGGGGAATACCCACCATTTTTCTACCGCTATGGATGTCATCGTTAAAGAATGTACGTCCTGTACATTCTTTAACTTCGAATTTGCGAGGCAAACTCGAAGTTGAGCCGTGTACACGGAGGTACGCATTCAGAACCGCCAAGGATGGCGGGCGTATTAGGCAGAAACGATGTTTTGCTTTTGCAAAACTCGCACGTTAATTTACAACATGGATGTTGTAAATTGACGTAACTCGATACTGCATGGAACCACTGACATCCTGTCAGTACAGCGCTATTTTTTGTTCCACAAAAAACTCGCAGTCAAAAATGTACACGGAGGTACGCATTCAGAACCGCCACGGATGGCGGTGGTGTTAGTCAGCAGTGAGTTTGCGGCACGCAAACTCACGTCCAAGCATTGACAAGGATGTCAATGCTTGGACACAGCGGCACAGGATAGGAGCGATATCCTTTTTATTGCGAGTATGGTACAGCAGCAGCCTTCGACGTGAGGAGAAGCGCTGCGTGATTTTTGCAGAAGCAATAAAAAGATACAAGCGGATAGCCTGGTTTTTGCACTGTTTTAACTTCGGCAGCTACAATGGTTAAAACAGTGCAAAAAGCCGCCCAAATATTGACATAATGACATAAAAAATTGAAACTACACAGATAAATAGATGGGTATCTCTAAACACTCAAGGTATAGTTTTTAGAGATGCTCGATATGCGTTTTAGTGAAAGAGGGGCATTTCTAAAGATTAAAGTTTTTTAGAGATTCCGGATAACGCCTTTTATAGACAAGGAGTATGAGGTATGTATACACCGGTTGATCCTAAGGTGGATTTTCCGAAACAGGAAGAAGCGGTTTTGCGCTTTTGGGAAGATTACGATGTTTTTAAAAAGT
>CAJPTT010000130.1 GCA_905373565.1 uncultured Treponema sp.
AAAGAAACTTGAGTACGGGGCGTCGCGTTCTATCGCGCAGCTAAAAGGCGAGGTGTCTGCCGGTTCTTCTTATGCGGCTATTTCCGCCGCCGCCGAATACAATTACCGCAACCCTGCGCGCACCGGCTTCCGGCTGAACGAAGCGTATTACCGTTATTCGGGTGAAATATGGGATATCAGTGTCGGGCGGCAGGTTATTGCGTGGGGACAGGCGGATGGGTTTAAACTCACCGATGTGTTAAGCGCGCGGGACAGCTCGGAGTTTATCGCCTTTAGCGGCGATGATGCGCGGCTTCCGTCGGATAGCATCCGCCTGCGTTTTTTTCACGATCTGTTTACGTTTGAAGCGGTTGCCGTACCGTTTTTTACCCCGAATAAGCTGCCGCGCTTCGGCTTTGAAGACGGTGCAAAGAACGGTCTCTACTATATCGACACACCGGATAGTTACAAGACGCCGTTCGGTTCCGTTCCAATTCGGTATACAAAAACCCAAAGTGCAAAACCAAAGATGTTTACCGACACGGAAGCGGCAGCCCGTTTCTCCTTCTTTTTGCCCGGCATCGACTTTTCCGTTTCCGGCTTCTACGGCTGGGATAAAAATCCGCGCTATGTAAAAAGCGGGTATGCAAAAAAGGGTTTGTTTAATCCAGCCGGTACACATCATCCACTTTTTAATCCATACGTACCGAAAGAACTGCACACCAATTTAAATGAAGAGTATTACCGTATCGGGATGGCAGGCATAGATGCGGCGATTCCTGCAGGCGATGTAACAATCCGGTTGGAAACCGCGTGGGTAGGCGGACGGTTCTTTGAATCGAAAGATATGCTGTCGTCTTTGCCGATTGTACAACTTATGGACAAAACTTCCGGTGGCGATGTCCCGATAGCCTTCAATACTCCGGTAAAGAAACACCAGCTGCTGATGCTCGCCGGCATTGACTGGATTAAGAGCTCGTGGACGCTGAGCGCTCAGTATTTTGAAGACCTCATCCTCAATCATAAAAACGATATAGAGCGGCCGATGCACAAGGGCTTTGTCAGCCTCAGTATAAGTAAAACATTCTTACGCGATACGCTGAAACTTTCGGCAAGCGGCGTTATCGATATAAACTACGGCAGCACATCAAGTACCTATTCGGTCGGCTATGCGCTTACGGATAATATACATTTCTCGCTTGGTGGAGATGTGTATACCAAAGGCTATGACGGCAAGGGAGACTTTGCAGCCTTACACAAGATAAGCGCTGTGTGGTTGAAAGGTACGTTTACGTGGTAAGTAGTCTAACGCCTGTTGATGCGCTTGGCCCTTCTCATTTTACGTGTTTCGATAAGATTTTCTCTTGTGTAACTTTCTTGCTGCCGGCCGGTTATAATAAACCTGTTCCGAAACTAAAGTTTCCGAACAGGTTTAAATTACTTGACGACCTCGGTGTTCTGCTGCGGAGATGTTGTACTGTTTAAGGAGTGTTTACTATGAAACAGAGTCTACGTGTACTACTGCTTTTTACCTGCGTATCGGCAATGCTTGCCTCCTGCGTAACGACGGCGCAGGAAAAATCGGATTCAAAAGGCGGTTCACGGTCTAAAATTATTGCCGTGTTCCATACTGACCGGGAGGTCGAAAACCGGTATAGCGTATTTTCACCCGGCACTTATTCCATAGAGCTCAAAAGCGACAGGCAGGGTAAAAAATACACTGAGGTTTTATACACGCCCGACAGCAATCCCGATATCGTGATGGACATCGATTTTACGATGGAAACGGAAGCTGTTGACGGATACGAAGCCGACCCGCAGATGGAGCCGGTCGAACACACTGACGGCTATGCAAAAATCCGTGTCCGCTATGAAGACCGCCGGTACAGCGTTGTGTTACCCTATTGCTCCGAGATACCGCCTGAGCCGTACGCCGGCACGAAAGCGTTAAGCAGCCGATATCTTACGGAAGAAATAGCGCTTATCACGAACGTGCAGCAGTTTCTTGAAAAACATGCGCATACCATATGGGCGGGATGGGACAAATGGCGTGAGGATTCCATTTTTGTAAGGCTGCCTGACGGTTCCGAGCTTGCGGTGTCGAATACGGAAAAATTGCCGCACCGGTTCCGTCCGATACAGGGCATTTCTCTTTTCGGAAAGCGTTTTTTTGCCGACGAAAGCGGCTATAAAAAGACGGAATACGGCACATGGGTTTTGCAGTGGCACGGCCAAGCGTCCGGTATGTTTTCAAAGAGAGTCATTACTATGGATATAGTGAAAGTACGCCGAATTGATAACGACAGCGATTTTAAGCTAAGCAGCTCCGGCAATCCCGAAGCAGGCGTGGATATTTTCGGTACAAATCAGGCGCGGCGGTTTTTTACGTACATTCACGAAGCCTTTCACTGTGAGCAAGGCCGCTTAAGCGCACAAGAATATGAGAAGATATTCAGCGGAAAAGGGCCGATGCCCGTTCGGCGGGAGATAGATCCTTCCGTACTTTCCGTTGATGCGGCCGCGTATACTGCGCTTGAAGGGCAATTCCTTGCCGCTTCGTACAACGAAAAAGATGACGGGAAGGCTTTAGCTCTCTTTAAAAAGGCGTGCGCCGCCCGCTCATTAAAGCACGCATCCTTACCCGCGCCTGAACAGGAATACGATAAGTACAAGTCAAGACAGGAAGGAACCGCCGTCTATGCGGAATGTATTGCTGCATTACAAAAAAACGATGCCGAATCGCAGGCTGCTTTAAAAGACAAATTACAGGCAATAACGAACATATCGAAACCGCGTACCACACAAAGCTATCGCAACACCTATTACACATACGGCTGTTATTGGAGCCTTTTACTTGACCGTTTTGCCCCCGACTGGAAAACAGGCTTTTTTGAACAACTGAAGTATATCGACGACATATTGCAAACGCTGCTGCCTGCCGGTTCCGCAGAAGAAAAAGAGCAGCTAGCGGCGCTTAAACAAACAGCGGAATATAAGACGGCGTTCGACCAATCCCGCAGCATATTCGAAAAACGCGATGCGATTATCAATGCGTTCGGGAAAGGCGGCGGCATACACTACATTGTCGATTTCAGCAAGGTGAAACTGCATACGATCAATATCAATGCCCATGGGAGTAGCTCTGTGATTTACGGCAGAACTCAGTATTACCCCGAAGGCGTAGAAGAATTCAGATTCAACAGTTTTGTATTGCATACCGAATCATTAGCGGTAAAATATGATTACAGCGACAGAGCCACCCATTTTATTGAGTGGTACGACTCCCGTCCGGCCGCTCCTTACACAATCGGCGGTACAAAAAACGGTTCGCGGTACGAAAATCTTTCCGTACAAGCGGACGGCATCAACTTTACCGCCGCCTTAGCGGAAGTTACGCAAACCAAAGACACCGTAACGATTACCGTACTGGAATAGACTGGGGATATCCGGATATAACGTAAGCAGACAAGAGACGAGGTCAGTACAAGGAGTTTAGCGCCTATTCGATCGGCTATGCGCTTACGGATAATATACATTTCTCGCTCGGCGGTGATGTATATACCAAAGGCTATGACGGCAAGGGCGACTTTGCGGCCTTACACAAGATAAGCGCTGTGTGGCTGAAGGGGACGTTTACGTGGTAGTAGAATTCGACGGTTACCAAGGCTGCATAATGGGACTGCCTTGGTAACCATTTGCTCCACTATTCTTTGATACGGGCGGCAAGCGCTTGGGTGGTAAATCCGAGATGCTCCGCAACTTTTTTTGCGGGTCCCGATTCGCCGAAACGTTCTATCGAAAAAATATCGTCTGGCGGAAAGAATACCCAGCCTTCCCAGCTCTGTTTAACTCCCGCTTCTACAACCATCACCCGGCTGTCGCTGTAACCGACCAGCTGTGCTTTAAACGGATTCGTTTGTGCATCCAGAAGCTCTTTCGACGGAACGGAAACAACCCGTACTTTTTTCGGAGCGGCAAGCTCTGCGGCTTCGCAGGCGAGGCTAACCTCGGAACCGGTTGCAAGTATCGTTACATCGGGCGTGCCGTCCGTACCTTTTACGATATAGCTGCCGGCAGTTTTCATCAGAGCTTTCCACTGAGGCTCGGCTTTTTCCAGTATGGGCAGATTCTGACGACTCAGTATTAAACAGACCGGACGGTCTTTCTGCTCCAGCGCAATTCTCCATGCGACGGCGGTTTCTTCCGCATCGGCAGGGCGGAGTACCAGTAGGTTAGGAATGGCGCGGAGGCTTGCGAGTGTTTCGACCGGTTGATGGGTCGGGCCGTCTTCACCGACAAAGATTGAGTCGTGGGTCAATACAAAAATAGAAGGGATGCGCATCAGCGCCGCGAGCCGGAGCGCCGGACGCAGATAGTCGGAGAATACGGCAAAGGTTGCGCAGAAGGCGCGGAAACCGCCGTGGAGCTGAATACCGTTGGTAATCGTTGCCATCGCGAATTCTCTGATGCCGAAGTGGATGTACCGTCCCTGCGGCGTTGCTGCGGTAAAGGATTGGGCATCTTGCAAGGCAACCGCATTCGGCCCCTGCAAGTCCGCCGAACCGCCGACGAGATTCGGGAATGCCTTTGCAAAAGCGTTCAGTGCGGTTTTGGAAGCCGCCCGCGTCGCAATCATCTCATCTTTTTTAAAGACAGGATCGGCAACGCCGTCGAGTACGGCTTGGTCGATACCGCCTTGCACAAAGCTTTGATCCCATTCTTTGCGCCGTTCGGGATAGGCGGCGCTCCACGCGGCAAAGCGACTATTCCAGTCAGCTTCCGCTTGAGCGAATTCCTTTTGCCGCTCTTCAAAATAACGATAGGCTTCGGGTGCGACAAAGAACTGTTCTGCAGGATCAAGCCCCAGCGTCTTCTTTGCCTGCGCCAGCTTCTCCTGACCGAGCGGCGCTCCGTGTGCGGCGGCGGTTCCTTCAACGGCGGGCGCTCCTTTTCCGATTACCGAATCGAGTATGATGAGCGAGGGGCGGGGATCTTTTTTTGCCTCCGCAGTGCGTTTTTCTATATCGCTGTAGGAATACATCGACCCGTGCAGCACCTGCCAACCGTAAGCCTCGTACCGCTTTGTAACATCTTCGGTAAAGGCAATATCGGTTGAACCGTCGATCGTAATATTGTTTTTATCATAGTACACAATGAGCTTACCGAGTTTCAACGTACCGGCAAGGCTCGATGCTTCGGAAGAAACGCCTTCCATTAAACAGCCTTCTCCCACCAGCGCGTAGGTGTAGTGATCGACAATGCGGTACTCTTCGGTGTTGAACCGCGCTGCAAGCATCGCTTCGGCAATCGCCATACCGACTGCGGTAGAAATGCCCTGACCGAGCGGCCCGGTGGTGGCTTCGACGCCGGGGGTGAGGCCGTATTCGGGATGTCCGGCGCAGCGGGAACCGATTTGCCGGAACGAGCGGATATCGTCAAGTGAAAGATCGTAACCGGCCAGATGCAGCGTGGCATAGAGGAGCATAGACCCGTGCCCTGCCGATAGTACAAACCGGTCGCGGTCTACCCATTGGGGATTTTTCGGATTATGCCGTAAAATTTTTGCATACAACACCGCTGCGAGTTCGGCGGCTCCGAGCGGAAGCCCGGGATGGCCGGAATTGGCTTTTTCGATTGCATCGATTGAAAGGCTCCGTATCGAAAGTGCTACGGCGTCAAGTTCTTTATTCATAATTCCTCCAATATGTTACGGCTGCGGAATAAGTTCGAGCAGCTCGGCGATAATTTCATCTGCACTGATATTTTCCGCGCTCGCTTCATACGAAAGTTTTAAGCGGTGTCGCAGAATGGGGTAGGCGAGGGCTTTTACATCTTCGGGCAGGACATAGTCGCGTCCGTTTAAAAATGCCCGTATTTTTGAACACCGGTAGAGGGCGATACTCGCACGGGGAGAGGCTCCGACGGTGATATAGCTGAGGTAGCTCCCGCGGGGCAGTTCTTCGCGTTTTTCGATAATGGGACGGGTCGCCGTAACCAGTGAAATAATGTATTCGTGTAAACCTTCGGTGCAGCGGACCGCTTCGGCGCCTCTATGGATGGTATGGAGCATATCGACGGAAAGAATTGCTTCGGTTTCGGGCGCTTGCGGTTTCTTTACCGAAGCGGTGATGTTCTCGCTTTTCAGCATGATGACGAGCTCATCCGCCGGTTTAGGGTAGGGGACAAAAAGCTTAAACAGGAAGCGGTCGAGTTCCGCTTCGGGAAGGGGATAGGTGCCTTCCTGTTCAATCGGATTCTGGGTTGCAAGCACGAAGAACGGTTCGGGGAGAGGATAACTCGTTTCGCCGATGGTAACCTGACCTTCCGCCATCGCTTCGAGCAATGCGGATTGAACCTTTGCCGGAGCGCGGTTTATTTCGTCAGCCAGCACTACGTGTGCAAAAAGCGGCCCCTTTCGTACCGCAAAGCGATGTGCGGTAGAATCAAAGATGAGCGTTCCGGTGAGGTCGGCAGGCAGCAAGTCGGGCGTGAACTGGATGCGTTTGAAACTTAATTGAGAAAGCTCTGCAAAAGTCCGTACCGTTAAGGTTTTAGCAAGACCGGGCGCACCCTCCAGCAACACATGTCCGCCTGCAATATAGGCAACGAGGATATCGTCAATCAGCCGCTCCTGCCCGATAACGGATACGGCCATTTGTTTTTTAAACGCAGCAACTCGCTGCAGCGCTTCGGTTTGTAAACTCTCCATAGAAAGGGAGTGTACGCATATTTTTCATTCTATGCAAGATAAAGGTTCAGGATTTCAATTATTTTGCAGGGCTGCTAAAAAACGGCCTGATGTGTTTATTTTGAATGAGATTGCT
>CAJPTT010000131.1 GCA_905373565.1 uncultured Treponema sp.
GATGTACAACAGTTGAAGATGGTTCAAATGGTCTCACAGTCTCAATTTTTTCGCGGTTTTTATCTACTCTACCTGATGCGTTTACCCGCCTGCCCAAAAAAATGTGCGAAATTTTATTCGTGCGAGGGTTTAATACCCTCCGTTCTTCTACCGCCATGGATGGCGGTTGTTCCACGCAGCAGCAATGTTGTGGCAGAGCCACAACTTGCAGTCAAAACTATACACGGATGTATAGTTTTGACGAACGCTCTGCGTCGTAATAAAGGGTATTAAAGCCCGACTGCAACCACCTTATAGAACATACAATGCGAAACATTGAGCATTGTACCCCGACGCTCTGCGTCGGGGTTGTTGATTCAAAATTTTGCACAGAAAGGCGGTACCCGTGCCGGAGCGTACATGCGAAACATGAAGTTCTGTGCACAAGCTGCGTTGAGGGGGATTGTTCGAACATTCGAGGGTTTTATCGAATGCGGCATCCTAATTTCGATGTTTAGGCAACGGAGTAGGTGCGTACTTCAAGCTTGCAGCAGCGAAATAATGCGCTTCGAACAAAATATAAGAATAGTATATAATAGAGCGTAGCTATACGATAACGAGGTAATTATTATGGGAAGATATAGAACAATATATACCGAAAATCAAAATGGTGACGGATATGAGGCTGAAAAAAATAAAGCGGAAAAAATACGGTTGCATACTCTACCATGCAGACTATCGGATGGACGGTCGTCCTTAACGCTCCTGAGTTGGAATTAACTGGAGCTGCAAAAAAGTTTACTAGTATGGTCGTTGTGACAAGTGTCCTTTTCCTCGCAGCTGCAATAACTATTGTTGGTGTAGCAATACGGAAAATGGTATAATTCGCTATTTTATCGCTTTTAATACATATTTTTTTAATGTCTTTGTCGGTATATCCATGTTTAGATATTTCAAAGAATGTATATTTTTAAAAATTGCAAACAGCGTTACGGGAATGCCGAATGGAAGGCTCCAGATTCCGCAGCATAAAGACATGATATTTGCTTTTTTTACTTTTTCTTTTAAACACTTTTTGCAGCCGATTTCAATATTCGTATGGCGGAACGTCAAAATCAATATACTGAAAGCGGTGTTTATGGTTAATGCATTTATACCTTTTCTTTTATTGCATAGCGGACAAAAACAATCTAATAACTGTTCTGCATGAGTATTAATAATTTCTGTTATTTCTTTTTTAGACATACTTTTTAAATCGACTGCATTTTTTATCTCTTCTAATTGTTCGGAAAAATATTTTCCGGTAAACTCTTTTATATTATATTTTTTATACAATGTATCATATTCACTTATCAGTCCGCTGAGAAAATAGAGGGCTTCTTCAGTATAGAGAAATTCAAATATACCGGCTCTTGAATTGATATAAACTGTTTTTCTCATCGTAACAAAAAAGAGAATAGTCAGAATTACGGCAGGAATAAAATAAAACAAGAAATTATCGATTGTGTTGGAATCAACATAGATATCTATTATGATAAATCCTGCCAAGAGAAAAAGTATAGCAGCAATAATTCCAATACGCCAATCTTTATATACCGATTCATATATATCATCATCAAAATCATAGAGGTTACATTCCTTTGAAATTTTTGAAAGCAACCTCTTTTGTGTATATATTAATTTTCCGTTGTGTATTTCCGCTTCAAGTTTATATAAAAAAGCTTTTTGGATTAATTTCATACGCTCATTTTCAATAGTGTAAGTTATTAATTATCGACGTCATCATAATCTGAGATAGATTATACGGCAGTGGAATACCGATCTTATAAAAGTTTCTAAAATATTTAATTTCAACGGCCTGCTCTATAAGTGTTTGATCGTTATCATTAATAAAAATATTGCATCGTTCGTTCAGCTTATTTTCATTCGGACTAGGGTTATTATTACTCTCTGTTTTGTTTTGCAGTTCAGGATGGATGATGAGGCATTTTATTTCATCATGGGAATGCTCACTGATACCAAGCGCTTTCAATATTTTTTTATCTCTGGCATATCCGCTGATTTGCCGTATATCATCAAGCATCCCTGCATCTGAATGAGCATATTGCGGTTTATATTTTGCATCGATAATCAGCTGTTCATCTTTTTTAATAAAATCAACCGCAGTTTTTTCATATCCGCTTACTTGAAATCCGATATTCTCTTTCCCATAATTCTTAATGAGCTGAGCGTATACATATAATTCGTATAGGCCGGACATATTAATCCAATACGGTACAGTCTCCTGTTCCAATGCTGAAATATTGTTTATCGAATAATCGTACCGCCGTAAAATTAATTTTGCAAGCTGCAATGCTGAACGATAATGAGGAAATAATTTACTTGCATGGAATTGTTTTATTTCGGAAGGCTGAATATATCCCGAAATTGTTTCAAAGCTGAGTAATATACGAGGAAGTTTCTGCACCAGCGTTTGACCGGCGCTATGCCTTGTACAGCTTTCAGATGTGCTCATCATTTTTTTGCAAAACAACAAGGCTTTTTTCAAGAGCCGATTTTCGGGAATATCCGTCGTAAATTCTTGAAATGCGCAGATATTTTTGTTCAATCCGCATTTACTAAGATTCTCTTTAATCGTTTTTGAAACGCATACTTTTCCTTTGATTTTATTTTTTAAGTTTTCTTCTCGATACACATATCCTTTTTTAAGACCTTTCTGTATTATTTTTTCAGTTAAAGTAATAAAATGTACAATTAAAAGCGGTGTCAGATAATTGATATCTTGTTTAAGCGGTATTACAGGCTGGTCAAAATCAATACCATAGCATTTTGAAAAATATTGCAGCTCATATTCGGTATCAACGGCAAGTGCTGCCCTCAACATCTCAAAATAGTCCAATTCCATTTTCGGCATTACTGCTGCGGCAATTTCACCTTCCTGCAGCCAGCATGTTCCTATATAGTAACTTGCCGTAAAATCTTTGTTAATTCCGAGATAGACAGGAGCTTTGTTCATGTCGGGATTTCCTGAAAACACAATCGGATTATTAATATCTTGCGTAAGCTGTTCCAACACTT
This sequence comes from uncultured Treponema sp., assembly GCA_905373565.1. Taxonomy (GTDB): domain Bacteria; phylum Spirochaetota; class Spirochaetia; order Treponematales; family Treponemataceae; genus Treponema. Next base: position 3,058 of record CAJPTT010000131.1, read on the forward strand.
GTTTATCACCTGCTTTCGGTTGTTGGTGTTCTGTAAAGTATATAACTTGCCGCTGCTTATGGGTTATCATGAGTTTGATTATTTATTTTCATTTCATCGAAAATGGCTTTAAGCAATCCATCTTTATGATATTCGTAAAGAAGCGGTAATACCTCATAGGTAAATTTTTGTTTCAATTCGGTATCACTTTTTGCCATAAAATAGCTGTGTCCGGGCATTAAATCATCAAAATTCTCTTCTATTTTATTCTCTTCGATAAAGCGTTTTACTGAAGAGAATAACTCAAGCGCTTTATTTTTTAACACAGCATCTGTACCGATCGGTACATTGTCATAAAATTTTTCAATGGCTGCCTTTTCGGATTTCAATGTAATAAAAGCAAAACGGCGGCGGACTGCGTAATCAATAGCTCCTACACTGCGGTCGGTTGTATTCATTGTTCCGATAAGATAGATATTCGGCGGCACGGAAAAAAGTTCTTTTGAATAGGGAAGCCGTACGTTTATCGGATGCATACTTCCTATGCGTTTATCCGATTCAAGCAAGGTAATCAACTCACCGAAGATCTTTGAAACATTCCCGCGGTTTATTTCGTCGATAATGAGAATGAAAGGATTAGTGTTGGATTGTGTATTGTTTAAAGGTAAAGCGTATTCAATAAGACCTAAATTTTCCTTGCAGTATCGGATAATCGCTTTTCGATAGTTATCGTGGCCTCGTGCTGGAGTGCCGGGCAATCCGCGATATACATTATACAGTTGTTCTTTACTGAAAAACTTTGATTTCCCGCTTATCCATCGATCTTTTTGAAAACTATCATCTTCATACGTACGAGTTGCCAGTCCTGTTCCGTATTCATTTAATTCAATCCGAAATGTGTTTTTTCCACTTAATAAAGGTATTTCTATAAAATCTTTTTCATCTAGTTCATCCACAAGTTTGCCCCAAACGGACTCAAAATTATCTTGCATTGATACAAGGGCGGAATCTTCAATCGCTTTTTTACAGAGGCGCTTAAATATACCGTCTTCAATACGGTACGCGATACCGGCTGTATTTCCGTCGGAGTTTTCCACAAGTTGAGGTTTTAATCCTTCAACAAAGTCTTCATAATCCATTGACTGATGAAAAGTTACAAAAGCTATTTGCCCCTTTTCAACATATTCTTGATATTTTTCCATGATTACATCATGATTGAAATAGCTGATATTTTCATCAATAAGGCTGAGCGCCAATGCCGCAGTGGTATAGGTTTTTCCTGTTCCGGGAGCACCCTGTAGAATGATATTTTTCTTCATACGGAGAAGCTCCGTATATTCTTTTAGTTCATTATTTTCCATCGTTTTATTGTCCTCTTGAATAGATGCCCTATTTTTATCATGCAAAAACTCCAGATATCTTTGAATCCCTGCGCTAAAGGCTCCGTTTCCGGCCTTCTTATCAATCTCTTTATAATTTGGAGCTGTCCGTATTATGTCGCATATAGATTGGAACTCTTGAAAATCATTATATAGAAAAAGATTTGGTTGAATATGCTCGGAATCCGGTAATTGTAAGTTTTTAGCTTTCGTGGCTAATGCTCCGCAATATGCCTCAATAGTATTGTTGGTATAGCCTTTATCTTTATTTTTTTGAGTTTGCTTTTGCATCCAAATTCTAAACACCTGTTCGTTATTCGTTGCCATTGTTTCCCTTCTTGTCTATTGTACCTAACCGCACAAAACATGTTATAGTGCCGTATCTTGTTTGTTTGTCATTCCGTCGTAATATTTTCGGTTATAAGCTGCCCGTTCCGTATCTTCCCTTCCGAAATATAATACAGTCTCATTTTTGAATTATCGGTTTTTGTATAATCAATCACATAAACTTGATTGGCTTCAACCTTCATAGGATAATTTGATTCCGGGAGCCAATCGCCGGTTTTGCCGGAATTTTTGAGTGCCTTATATGCGCCGTCAAGTTGCCAAAATTCGCGGTATGCAAAGTCTTTAAATCCGGTCAAATCTTGTTTGCCGTAATAATACGCACGATAGTCGGTATGCGCTACCGTTATGGTATCTATGCGGATAGGTTCTATGTCCTTAGCGAGCGGACTTAAATCCTCTGTGTTGAGATTAGTTCCGTAGATTGATTTTAATTGATTCGCCATACAGAGAACTGTTCCGGTAGAATCAAGCGAGGCTGTATCCGTATGCGCAGAACCATATATTCCCATTATATCGGCATTTTGAATTTGTTTGAGTTCATAGATAAAGTTTTGCACCATCATATTTTCACGGTATGCCATAGCCTTTGCATTGCTGCCGTTATAATAGGCAATACCTTGTTGTATGATCTCTTGCGCTCGGAGATATGCGGGAATGTTCTGCTGCTGTTTGCTTTCGAGGTAGCGCAGGAAACGTTCTCCGGTCGTGCCGTATTGATGCCCTACATCGGTACCGTGGAAAACAGTTTGCGGACACAGCTCTTTTATCTGCATAAAAAAATGATATGTATGTTGATTATGAAAAGCTGTTCCTTTCCAATCATTGAATACATCTTCTAAGATGGTATTATCTTTTTCTCTTAACCATACATTAAGATATTCCGCCGTATAAGAAGGTAGTTCAAGAAATAAATGCCTCAAGCCTTTGCTATAATATGCACGCCATAGTGTCAGTTCTTTATCCGTTATTTTCTTAACGCCGTGCTGTTCACCGTATAAATATATCGTACCGGTATAATTATTATTGCGTGCAGTATCTGCATCAGCCTTACCGTGTGCATATATAACACTTGTTGCAGCACAGTAGAGTAATAGAACAATCGCAATTCGTATTTTCATAATCAACCTCTCATATATTATATTTTTATACTCCACATCATCATTTAATATGGATGATGCGAATTACGCAAACCGTATAACTTGTTCATCCGCATCAACTGTTGCCTCAACGCCGAGCGGAATAATACACCGCGGTGTTGCGTGGCCGATATTAACGTTGTACACAATCGGTAAATCCGGTTTGTTGATTTCGCTGATTAAAAGGCGTTTGTAGTCTTCGTAATATACTTCGTCCATAGGCTTGCCGACAAGGATGCCGTTTATAACTTCAAAAATGCCGGTAGTGTTTAAGGCTTGTAACATCTTTTGATAGAGCTCTGGTTTTGTGCGCTCTTCGCTCGATTCCAAAAGCAGTATTTTACCATGCCAATCGTCAATGCTCGGGAAAAGATGATACCGGCGGCACAAAGCAGGGCTGTCATTATGGCGGGTGTTGTCAAACATATCATACATTGTTTCAATGCAGCCTCCGAGAATAGCGCCGGAGAATACGGAATTCCCTTGCAACAATTCAAATCCATTGTTCCGGTGCCGCACTCTTTTTACACCGATCTGTGATTCATCAAATGCCGTACGCTCGCCATACCACATATCGCTCGGGCGGATTTCTTTTATTGTGCCGGTTGTAATCAATTCTTCAAAATACTTTTTTGAATACGGCAGTATTTCATCTTCAAGTTCGCAGATATCCGCCACAAACGACTGACCGTAAAAAGTGTTTACGCCGACATTATGCAGCATAAAATGATTCATCGTTGTATCGGAGAATCCGAGAAAAATCTTTTTGCTATGCTGTACCGCCTTTCGTAATTCACCGTGTTCAAATAAATACGGCAGCAGCTTGTATGTGTCCTCTCCGCCGATTGCGCACAGAATCATATCAATAGAC
>CAJPTT010000132.1 GCA_905373565.1 uncultured Treponema sp.
AAATTGAGGTAACCGGCGGATATTCCGATATTTCCGGATTTTACGGCATTGAAAAACCCTTGTTTTTCTTCTTCGCTGACTTCTTTTAGGAATTGTTCCACACAGAAAGCGGTTTCACAATTCCATTTAAAATACTTGCCGTAAAATCCGTCTTTTTCGCCGCTGCAAATCGTTTTTACCGCCTGTCGTATATAATCGATATGGGTGTATATGATTTTTTCCTGTAAATCGGTATATCCGATGTCGGTATGAGAATGATGTATAACATATATCTTCATCATTTGTATGCCTGCCTATAGTTTTGAATTATGTTTTATAAAATCCAGCAATTCGTCAAGCTTTGTAAAAGCGAGGGATGTTACCGTGTCGGCACACCCGTAATATATCGCAATCCGTCCGGTCGGTTTATCATAGAGCGCCGCACAAGGAAAGACGACATTGGGAACATCTCCGACACATTCATATAACGTTTGCGGAGAAAGCAAATACGGTTCCGTGCGGTACTTTACCCTCCACGGTTCTTGCAAATCCAAAATCGCAGCGCCGAAGCTGTACACAAAACCGTTACACGATGTAAGAACCCCATGATAAAACAAAAGCCAGCCTTCATCGGTCTCGATAGGAATGGAACCGGCGCCGATTTTTGTGGATTGCCACCAGCCCCGCGGCGCCATAACATGACGGTGCTTCCCCCAGTAAATTAAATCGGGCGATTCACTGTAAAAAATATCACCGAAAGGGGTATGACCGGTATCGCTGGGTCTACTGAGCATTGCATATTTTCCGTTTATTTTACGCGGAAATAAAACGCCGTTGCGGTTATACGGTAAAAAAGCATTTTCGGTTTGCGTAAACGTTTTAAAATCAAAAGTATATGCAACGCCTATAGTGGGGCCGTGATAACCGTTACACCACGTTACATAATACCGATCTTCAATAAAACAAACCCGCGGATCATAGCCGTATTCAAACGGCACAACTTCTTTATTTTCATTTTCAAATACAATAGGATCTTCATTTATTTTCCAATGTATTCCGTCTTCACTGAACCCCGCGTGTAAAAGCATTTCCCTTCGTTTGTCATCGCACCGAAACACACCGGCAAAAGCGCCGTTAAAGGGAACGACGGCACTGTTAAAAATACTGTTACTGCGTTTTATAGCGTCCCGCCGTATAATCGGGTTCTGCGAATAACGCCATAGCACATCATCACAGTCATTCTTTTTATCTTCCCAAGGAATAGTGCAAATTCCATTATGCGTACTCATAGTAACTCCCTTCTCATCGGCTAGCATAATACTATTATGAAAAATGTCAAGTTTTCGCAATTGCAACACGCTGTATTACACTTACAGTCGGAGCTGTCAATGGCGGAGTAGATACGGGGAAAGAGCCTCTACCGATAAACAAAAAAAAATGATAAACTAATCGTAATTGATAAGAATCCGCATTTTCAAAAATAGTAATACCGGATACGAAAGTTTTATGGGAGAATACAACTATGAATACACCAAACCCCAACCCCGCAAGAGAGATACCTTTTTTTAGACCGTCGTTCGACCGCAGAGAAGAAGAAGCGGCAATCCGCGTACTGCACTCAGGCTGGCTGACGACCGGCAAGGAAACGCTCGCCTTCGAAAAAGAGTTTGCCGATATGGTACACAGCCCGTATGCGCTTGCGGTCAATTCCGCGTCAAACGGATTGATGCTTGCGATGGAAGCCTTCGGAATCGGCAAGGGTACCAAAATACTTACCAGTCCGTATACCTTTGTCTCGACTGCGACAAGCGCCTTGCACCTCGGCGGAGAAGCGGTCTATGCGGATATCGAAGCGGATTCCTACAGTATCGATCCGGAAAAAATCGAAGATAAACTCAAGCAGGATAAGAGCATTAAAGCGATTGTACCTATCCATATCGCAGGCAACCTCTGCAATATGAAAGCGATTAACAGCCTCGCAAAGAAATACAACGTCGCGGTTATCGAGGATGCAGCCCATGCCTTTCCTGCAAAAACGGCAGACGGCTACGGCGGTACCTTCGGCGATGCGGGCGTGTTCTCTTTTTATGCCACCAAAACCATCACAACCGGAGAAGGCGGTATGATCTGCGTCCGTAATCCCGAAGCGGCGGAACGCATTAAGCTGATGCGCTCCCACGGTATCAACCGCACAATATGGGATCGCTATACCGACAAACACGCCAGCTGGCAATACGATGTCGTTGCGGAAGGCTATAAATGCAACCTGCCGGATATTTTATCGGCAATCGGCAGGGTACAGCTGCAAAAGGCGGAAGACTTTTACCGGAAACGGAAGCTCATCGCCGAACGATTTACCCGCGCCTTTGAACCGCTCGACTTTTTTCAAGTTCCGCCGGACGGAGAAGGCAATGCGTGGCACCTCTACCTCCTCCGCATCGTACCGGAAACGCTTTCCGTCGGCAGGGATGACTTCGCCCGCGCGCTGCAGGAACGGGGGCTCGGTATTTCAGTCCACTTTATCCCCCACTTTGAACTGACCTTCCTGAAAGAGCGGTACGGGCTGCGCGCACAGGACTTCCCCAATGCCGCAGCGCACTATGCGCAGAGCATCAGCCTTCCGTTCTGGCCGGATATGAGCGATGAGGATGTGCAGTATGTCATCGATACGGTAATCGATACCGCAAAAAAATTCCGCAAATAGGAACCGACTTTTGAGATATCCCCAAAGTTTTCAAAAAGCAGGAATTTGACAGGAAGTTTGATATGATAGAACAATTTGTTTCGGATATGAGCTTTGAGGGGCAGCAGTATGCGGTGATTGTCCGTGCTCCCGTATCGTCGGGGATCATTTCCGCCGTGCATCTGCCGCCCTTACCCGAAGGATATGCCTTTTACGGAGCAGCGCAGCTGCCTGCTCAAAAAACGATCGACATATTCGAACACTCACTTCCTCTTTTTGCAGCGGACGAGATAGAATATAAAGAACAAGCCGTCGGTATCCTTACCGGCGATAATGAGGCAACACTTGAAGCGCTGCGAAAAGATATCACAATAGAATTGGAGCCGATACCCGAAGACAGCTTTGAAGCAGGACGAACGCATACGCTATTCGACTATCCTATCATTGCGCGAGAGGCTCGCGCAGCCGGCGACATCGATTCAATCTTTGAAACAGCCGCTTCAACCGTATTCTCATCGCTTAAAATCGCTTCGCAATATGCAGTCCGTTCGGAACCGTTTTCCGCCGTTACGGTGTTCCGCGAGGACGGGCTTGACGTCTATGTGCCAACCCAATGGCCGTTTCATGTCCGTACCGCAGTAGCAAAAGCAACCGGACTTGCGGAAGAAGCCGTTGTCGTACATCCGACACAAACCGGCGAAACATTCAACGAGCTTTTATGGTACCCGTCCATCCTCGCCTGCCAGTGCGCTGTTGCGGCGGTTCTACAGCGGAACACCGTTTCGCTCAATCTATCGCCGGAAGAGAGCAGAGCGGCGGCGCCTAAAACACCGGAGATGATTATCGAACATCAATCGGCGCTATCTGATACTCATTCGATTGCCGCGATGCAGATTTCGATTATTGTCAACGCCGGCGCCTACTGCCCGCTCATCGGCACCATACTCAAACAAATGACCGCCGCCGCATTAGGGCCGTACACCGTACCGAACTACCGGATAGAAGTGCGGGCTTCAAAAACGGCGGACGGCCTTATCGATATCTTTGAAGGATGGGGCGACTACTATGTGTCAAACGCACTGGAAAACCACATCAACAAAATTATTCAGGATTACAATCTCTCCCCGGCGGAATGGCGTGCCAAAAATATGCCGGACAATTACGGCGCCGTTTTTTCAAACCTCTTCGAAGTTTTAACCGGCAAAAGCGATTTTATCTGTAAACATGCTGCGTATAACGTTTTTAACCGAGGTAAAACGGATAAACGGGACGGACGGTGGCGCGGCATCGGCTTGGCAGCAGGCTTTCAATACGGCGGATGCGCCGCAGACTTTACGTATACGGCAGAGCTGACGCTGGATATTCATAATCAGCTTTCAATTAAGGCGGAACCGGCGGAGGATGATTTAAAAAAAGTCATCAGGAAGCTGGCTGCGAAAAAACTGGACATTGCCGAATCCGATATTACCTTTGCCGGTCTTACAACCGCGGATATGAACGAGTCAGGACCTGCAACTGCCGGCAACGCCGCCGGTATCGTCCTTCCCCTTATCGAGCAATGCCTGAGCGATTTACAGGAGCAGCGATTCCGCAATCCGCTGCCGATCAGTATTTTGAAAAGTACCCGTGCCCCGCTACCGGATGTCTCACAGCCCAATACCCCGCGGGCCGATATTTCACAATCCGATGCTCCGCCGCTCGATATTCCGCAAACCGATATTTCACAAGCCGGTGCCGCGCACCCCGATATTCCTCCTGCAAAAAATGCAGCCGGCAAAAACAGCGCTTCGTTTATTTCCCAAACGCCCGCGGCCTGCATCATCGAACTTGAACTGGACACCGTTTGTTATGAAATCCAAATCCGGAAGGTGTGGTTCGCATGCCGTCCCGGAAAAATCTATGAAAAAAAACAGATTCTCAACTATCTGCGTAAGAATATTGCCGAGGCATTATCGCGTACCGCTCGGGAAGCGCTTCCTTCAGTAGAAACCGGAGAAAGTCCCCTCCCCTATTCGGAATACCGGATGATGCTGCCGACCGAAATGCCGCCCCTTTCCGTGGATATTCCCGAACGGGGAAATTCGATGAGCGCATTCGATTCATCTGCGCTGAATATACTGCCCGCTGCCTACCTTGCGGCATTAAACCAAATACTGCTGCGTGTTCCGGCGCGGATAGATACGCTGCCGATCCGCACTGAACGCTTATTTAAAGCTTTAACGGGGAAACAATAATATGAGGATACGATTTAATCTGAATAATCAGGCGGTAGAAATTGAAGCCGATGCCGATGAGCGGTTGTCAGACGTGCTCAGGCGGGATTTCGGCATCCTTAGCGTACGGAAAAGCTGTATGCAGGGTACCTGCGGTTCCTGCACGGTGTTATTAAACGATCATCCGGTGCCGTCCTGTATACTCCCCGTCTTTGCCGCAGCGGGGCAAAACATTATCACGCTTGAATCCTTTGGTGCTACGCAAGAATATAAAGACATTATCACCGCGTTTGAAAAAGAAGGCATTACGCTGTGCGGTTTTTGCTCCGCGGGGACACTTTTAACCGCTCACAGCATTGTGCAAAAACATTGGAATCCCACCGACGAACAAATACGCGATGCCTATATCGGAACCGTGTGCCGGTGTACCGATATCGTTTCAATCGCCGCGGCGTTAAAACAGGTATGCAGGTCAAGGAGGGGCAAGCGGCATGAAAAATAATTATATCGTCAATACCGCAAAAAGCATGGCGGAGCTGTACACACTGATGCAGAACAATACCGAAATTACCCCGCTTGCAGGGACTACCGGATTGCTCAAAGATTGCCATACCGACCGGTTCCTCTTACCGGAATCGATTTTACTCTTAAAGAATCTTCCCGAACTTGAAACCATCGCAAAACGGGAACGCTTCATAGACTTCGGCGCTGCCGCAACCCTCAATACCATTTTAGAACTGGGAGAAAAAAACGTACCGCAGATTCTCTATCAGGCAATTTCCCTCGCGGCAAATCCCGGTGTCCGCTCGCTTGCGACTATCGGCGGAAACATCGCGCAAGCGCCGATGCAAAATTCCTGTCTTATCCCGTTAATCGCGCTGGATACAAAGATCGAAATACGGACACGGAAAGAAACGGTTTGGATGCCGCTGATTCAGTATTGCGACGAAAGCAGCAATGTGCTGCGCCATAGTCCGCATATTATCCTCCGTGTGCGCGTCCCGTTTGAAGAATGGACTATTTCATATTACAAGCGGCTTGGGCCGATCGGTCATATTACTGCCGATACCGCCTCTTTTGTATTTATGGTTCGTACGCAGAAAAACCTGCTTTCCGATGTTAAACTGCTGTTCGGCGGCGCTCAGCTGATAAAAAGTAAAGAGTTTGAAAACCTGTTAACCGGAAAAGGGCTTCCCATCGACCGGCGCAGTATCGGCGCATTGATGAAACCGAAGAGATTTTCAGCGATACCTTTTCTTCCGCGGAAATCTCCGAGTTCCAAAAGACGTGTTTTCTCAACCTGATTGAAGAAAGTATGTACTTGCTGACAAATTAAGTACCGACCACTTAAAACCGCCGAAGGGGATGAAGAATTCGGTAATATTATGGGAGATTTTTATGATTAAAGCGCTGATTTTGGATTACGGCAATGTGATTTCTTTAACCGACACGAAAGCTATCGATGCGACACTGGCTGCCGAAACCGGTATTCCTGTAGAGGCGTTCGGAAATCTTTATGGCTCACTCCGCAGCGATTTTGACCGCGGTATCATCAGCGGTGAGGAAATGTACAGCCGTTTACTGCAACATAACGGCTATGAAGAAGCCGCTAAAGACGCCGGATTGTTGAAAAAGATGGTGGATATCGATTTAGCCGCTTGGCGAACTTTAAATGACGCGGTATGCGATTGGGCATTGAACATTCAAAAGCAAGGCTTCAAGCTGGGGATCCTTTCCAATATGCCGTATCAATTTTTAGATCGATATGAAAAAGAAATACCGCCCTTTGTGGCTGCCGATTACGCATGCTTTTCATGCCGGTTGCATCTGATAAAACCCGAACCTGAAATTTATCGCAACTGTCTTGAAGGCCTAAGTGTCCGCGC